>JAPVSP010000536.1:0-10069 GCA_047519685.1 Chloroflexota bacterium | reverse complement strand
GCTGGCGAAGATCTTCATGATCGTTGTGCTCGCGAACTACATGGCCGCCCGCCAGGGGCGGCTCGACTCGCTGGCCTCGATCCTCGGTGCCTGCCTGCTCGTCGTGCCTCCCTGGATCCTCGTGCTCCTGCAGCCGGACCTGGGCACCTCGCTCGTCTTCGGCGCGATCCTCGTCGGGATGCTCTTCATGTCCGGCGCGAGCCTCAAGTGGCTCGGGCTGATGGCTGCCGGCACGATCGCAGCCATGCCGGTCATCTGGACGCACCTGCTCCGTGACTATCAGAAGGAAAGGATCACGGCATTCCTCAACCCGCTCGCCGACATCCAGGGATCGGGCTACCAGCTCTACCAGGCGCAGATCGCGGTCGGATCCGGCGGCCTGCTCGGTAAGGGGCTGACGAACGGCACCCAGAACCAGCTCGACTTCCTTCCCGTCCAGGCGACCGACTTCGTCTTCGCCATCCTCGCCGAGGAGTTGGGCTTCCTGGGCGCCATGGTCCTGTTCGTCCTCTACGTCGCGCTCATGTGGCGGGTCATGCGCTCCGCCTGGCGGTCCCGCGATCCATTCGGCCTCTCGTTCGGGACCGGCCTCGCGTCGATGCTCCTGTTCCAACTCGTCGTGAACGTGGGGATGGTCATCGGGATCATGCCGATCACCGGCATCCCGCTGCCGTTCGTCACCCACGGCGGCGCGTCGCTCATCAGCCTTGCCCTGGGGCTCGGCGTCGTGCAGAGCGTCAACATCCGCCAGGCGCGCGCGGAATGGTGACCCTTCAGGAACGCCCACCCCATGATACGCCCGACTAGGGGTAGGCCTGGATCCGGGCGAGTGCGGCGACCTGCGCGGACGATCGGCCACGGGGCGGTCGGGGTCACGGGGTCGCTCGGGCGACTCGGCGGCGGGGAGCGTGGTCCGCCGCTACCGCCGGCGGAACAGCCCGCGACGGTCGGTCGACGCGGGGTCCACCGATCGACGCCGACCCGTGCGCCGCAGGATCGCGTCGATCTCGTCCCCGTAGGCCCTGGCGATCGGCGCCCGGTCGAGCCACTCGATGTACTCGAGGTCCGAGCGAGCGATCTCCCCGAGGGTCCAGCCGCGGTAGCGACCGAAGCTGAGGACGCTGCCTGACGGGTTGCCGGGCGGCGGTCCGGCCGAGCCCTCGCCCTGGGGAGCCCGCATCGTCTGCGGGTCGTAGCCTCCCCCGACGCTCGACCGCCCGGCCGTCCAGTCACGTGAGACGGACTCGGCGGGTGGCGGCCCCGACCTCGCCGCCTCGCCTGCGGCTGTCGTCGAGCCCGCCCGCCCGGACGACGCGCCAGGCGTCCCGGGACTCGTCTTCGACGGCCCGACCGGGCCGAGTCCGCCTCGACGCTGCGCCACGGCCGCCCTTGCCCGGTCGTACGCCGCGCGCCGTGCCGGGTCCCGGACGACCTCCCAGGCCATGTTGATGGCCACCATCCGCGCCGCTGACTCGGGACCGGCCGCCAGGTCCGGGTGGAACTTCTGGGCCAGCCGCCGGTAGGCCGCCTGGACGACGTCCGGGTCGGCCTCCGGGTCGACCTGGAGCGTCTTGTAGGGGTCGATGCCGGGAGGCAGACCGGCG
The DNA here is from genome assembly GCA_047519685.1 of Chloroflexota bacterium. Taxonomy (GTDB): domain Bacteria; phylum Chloroflexota; class Limnocylindria; order Limnocylindrales; family CSP1-4; genus JAPVSP01. The sequence goes on along the minus strand of JAPVSP010000536.1, from coordinate 8,465 downwards.
AGGGGGTCGCTCACCGGGACCGCGTGGCGCCGGATGACCGTGCGGACGGGGGTCGGACACCCTGCTCCATCGTGGCGCAGACTAGCAGACGAAGGGAGGCGCCCCCCGACGAGGACCGACGTCGTACAGCGCTGGCGCGTCATCTTCCGGCGAGGTCACGGGGCCCGCGACCTCGCGCAGCGCGACGAGCTCGAAGCGTGGGAGGCGGCCGTCGGGGCGTGCGGGCTGCCGGTCGCGATGAGCGAGGGCGCCCGGCGTCGACCGCGCCTGGGATTCGCCATCCCCCTGCCCGTCGGTCTGTCGGCCGACGCCGAGCGACTCGACATCCTGCTGACCGAGCGACGCACCGCAGCCGAGGTCCGCGCACGGGTCTCGTCGGCCGCCCCGAAGGACCACACCCTGATCGACGTCCACGACGTGTGGATCGGAGCGCCCCCGCTCGCCGGTCAGGTAATCGCGGCCGACTATCGGCTGTCCCTCGCGTCGGGCCTCCCCGTGGATGCGCTTCGGGCCGCCGTGGAGACCCTGCTGCGGCTGGACCGGATCGAGCGTGTCCGTCGGAGGGGGGAGCGTTCGACGCCGTACGACCTCCGGCCCTTCCTCATCGCGCTGTCCGTGCACGACGATCCGGGAGGCGGCGGGGGACCACGTCTCTGGATGCGACTCCGGGCGCACCCTGAGCTGGGCATCGGCCGGCCCGATGAGGTGGTCGCCGCGCTCGGCGAGACCGTCGGAGCGCCGATCGAGGTCGTCGATGCGGTCCGGGAGCGTCTGTGGACCGCCGACGAGCTGCCAGAGACGTCGCCACCCGGGAGCGAGCCGACCCGTGCTGGTCCGCCGGACTGACTGCCCTGCCGTGCTGGTCCTCCGCCTCCGGTCCGTGGGAGGACCGCCCCGAGCCGCTTGCACCTGAGTGCTTCGAGGTCGAGGGTGGCCGGCCCCTCGAGGGGCCGGTGGCGCGTTGACGCTTCGGGCCACTCGCCGTACACTCCCCATTCGCGCCTCGGCTGGCCCGGGGTGCATCCCCACGTCCACGATGCGGTCGCCGGATGGGACCGCCACGCCAAGCCCGAGGATCCATGTACGCAGTCATCGAGACCGGCGGGAAGCAGTACAGGGTCGAGGTCGGTACCGTTCTCGAAGTCGAGAAGCTCGACGTCGAGGCCGGGACGTCGATCCAGCTCGACCGCGTCCTTCTCGTCGCCGACGGGGATGAGGCAGCGATCGGCCGTCCGCTCGTCGCCGATGCGTCGGTCAGCGCCGAGGTGGTCCGCCAGGATCGCGCCGACAAGGTGATCGTCTTCAAGTACCGGCCGAAGGCTCGACGGCGCGTGAAGAAGGGCCACCGCCAGGACCTCACCGTGCTGCGAGTCAGCGACATCACCTACAACGGCCGCAGTGCGGCCGAGTCCGTCCGAGCGGCCGAGGTGGCCGCCAAGACCGAGCGCGAACGGCTCGAGGAAGCCGCCGCTCGACAGGCCGCGGCCGACGCCGAGCTCGCCGCCAAGCTCGCGGCGAAGCAGCCCGCTCCCGCCGAGCCGGCGACGGAGGCCAAGTCCCGGCCGGCCCGTCGCGCCAAGGCATCGGCGGCCGCACGAGCAGAGACGGCCGAGACCCCCGCCCCGGCCGAGACCCCCGCCCCGGCCGAGACCCCCGCCCCGGCCGAGACCCCCGCCCCGGCCGAGGCACCGGCGCCGCCGCAGCGGCCGAAGCGCCGCACGACCAAGAAGGACGAGTAGCCACCATGGCCCACAAGAAGGCTGGATCCAGCTCGAAGAACGGGCGCGACAGCGTCGGCCAGCGCCTCGGCGTCAAGGCCGGCGACGGCCAGCTCGTCACCGCGGGGTCGATCATCGTGCGCCAGCGCGGCATGACGTTCATCGCGGGCGAGGGCGCCGGGCTGGGTCACGACTACACGGTCTTCGCGACCGTCGAGGGCCGCGTCCGATTCGAGCACGCCACGAAGGACAAGAAGCGCGTCCGGGTCGTGCCGGTCGTCGAGGCCAGCCCGGCCTCCGCCTGACCGAACGACCCATCGCTGAGCCGGCGGCCACCGGCGGGGCATCGCGACCCCGGACGGACGGCGTCGGAGGAGAGCCACCCGTGAAGCCCGACATCCATCCCAAGTACCACCAGGCGCGCGTCCACTGCGGTTCGTGCGGTACCGAGTTCACGGTCGGATCGACACGGCCCGAGCTCCGCGTCGACGTCTGCAGCAACTGCCATCCGTTCTTCACGGGCAAGCAGATGATCATGGACACCGCCGGGCAGGTCGAGCGCTTCCAGAAGCGACTCGAGCGGCAGGTCCGAGCCTAGCCTCCGGACGCGGGCCGCCCCGCGACCGGCGGCGATCGCGGGCCGCCCGTCCGCTCGGCCCGCCCGTCCGCTCGGCCCGCTCGTCAGGCGTCGGGCTCTGCCCGGACCCGCCCCGCCCTGACGGCCGCGACGAGGGCCGCGTGGTCCCGCTCGGTCTGGTCCGCGTAACGCCTGCCGAAGGCGACGAACGCCGCGTCAGGGCGCTCGTCATCGCCGAGGTAGCCTGCGATCGTGGCCGGCTCCCCCGAGCGCGCGTGGCCCCGTGCGAGGGCCCAGCCGCACAGCTCAGCCCAGGCCACGAGGTCGTCGGGAGTCATCGCCTCGAGCACGGCGCTCCCCTTCTGGTCGTGCAGCTGGCGTACGTACAGGTGCCGCTCGCCCGGCCCGACCGTCCAGCCCAGGAGAACGTCAGGGGTCGCCTGGAGTCGTCGTTGGCCGGCCACCACCCGCTCGCCATGCGTCGGATGGCGGTCCGGCCCGAGGAAGCGCTCGAGGACGGACGCCTCCGCCTGCTTGACCTGCAGCAGGAGTGGGTCTCCGGGGTCGCCTCCCTGGAAGAGCGCGACCCAGGACGCCAGCCCCACGCTGCCCACCCCGACGACCTTGAGGGCGACGTCGAGGAGGGCATACCGATCGAGGAGCGCACCTCGATCCTCGAGGAGGCTCGCGCGATACCGCGCGATGGATGGCTCGTCGAGCGGCGGCGGCATCGAGGACGGGTGGGTGACGAGCGGCGGGTGATCGACGATCCGGCGCCGTCCATGAGCGATCTCGGTCAGCTTCGACAGGTCGTGGAGCGCGTCGTGATGGGCCGCCGACCGGATGGTCGAGCGGAGGAATGGGCGTGCACGCCGCTCCACGAAGTCCTGGATCCGTGCCACGTCGACGGTCGCGTAGAACACGTCGATCGCGCGCATCCCCGCGTAGGACGCCATCCACTCGCGGTAGGTCCGGCTGGCCGCCGCGGCGGCATGCTCGGTCCGGGGTTCTCCGAACGAGCGACTCCGCCCGGCCACGATGACGCTCGCGACGAGCCGCATGACGTCCCACTCCCACGGCCCCGGCAGGGTCTCGTCGAAGTCGCCGATGTCGAAGACGAGATCCCGCTCGGGCGAGGCGAACAAGCCGAAGTTGGAGAGGTGCGCGTCTCCGGCGAGCTGGACCTCGATCGCGGTCGTCGGTCGTCCCGCCAGGTCCTGGGCCATGACGAGCGCTGCCCCGCGGAGGAACGCCTGAGGGGACTCGAGCATCCGACCGTAGCGCAGCGGGACGAGCGCCTGGATCCGGGTCTTCGCCTGCGACTCGAGGAGCGAGATCGGGTCGGGCCGATCGGACGCGGCCGTCCAGCGCGTGATGGACTCGAGGGGGGCGCGCCGTCGGGCCTCTTGACCGAGGCGCCGGCGCGCCGAGACGGGAAGCAGGGCGGCCGGCTTCATCCGGCCGGTGTCATCCGGTCGGCCGCCGCGGTCGGGGCGGTCGGGGCGGTCGCCGGCTCGTCGGCGCCGGGCGTATCCCGTCCGGGCGCGTCGTCGCCCGACGCGGCGGCGGGTCCCAGCGCTCGGACCGCCTCCTCGACGGTCGCGAAGACGTGGTCAGGGCTGAGCCCGAGCGCCTCGGGCGTCACGTGCTCCGGCATCTCCTCGAGCCGGGCCCGGGCGACCGCCAGCATGACCCCGTCCCTCGCCAGCTCGGCGACGACCTCGCGGAACGCGGCCGCCCCCGTGTAGTCGACGTCGTCGACGGCCGCCGCCTCCAGCACGAGGGCCCTGCAGGGCGGGGAGGAGCCCTCGGCGGCACGCAGCAGGCTGCTCTTGAAGTGGCTCGCGTTGACGAAGTAGAGCGGAGCCCCGAAGAAGACCGCGACGACCCCGGGGACCTGCTCGAGCGGGACGTGGCCGGGGCTCGGGACCCACAACGTCGTTCCGGGGACGCGGCCGAGCGGGCGGACGCGCGGCCGGGCGCTGATCCACGTCCGCTCCAGGATCGCGAGGGCGATCGCGACACCGACGCCGGCCTCGACACCGACGAGCGCGACGGCCAGCAGGGTGAAGAGCGCGAGCCCGAGCTCGCGGCGGTCGTAGCGCGCGATCCGTCGGAGGTCGCCGAGGCGGATGATCCGGGTGCCGACGAACGCCAGCACGGCGCCAAGCGTCGCCTTCGGGAGGTCCTCGAGCAGGCCGGTCGCCAGCCCGAGCGTCGCGATCACCACGGCCACCGCCACCAGGCTCGCGACCTGCGAGCGGCCACCGCTCTGGGCGACCACGGCCGTTCGCGGCGGGCTGGCGTTCACAGGGAATCCGCCGAGGAGCGAGCTGGCGGCGGAGCCCACGCCCACGGCCAGGAAGTCCCGGTCCAGGTCGACCGAGTAGCCGCCGATCTCGGCGAAGGAGCGAGAGGCGGCGGAGGTCTGGATCAGGCAGACGAGCGCCACGACGAGCGCGAGGGGAGCGAGCTCGGCGACCGACCCGGCCGAGAGCGAGGGGATCGCCAGCGGCGGCAGCCCAGCGGGCAGGATCCCAAGGACCGCCAGTCCCTGGCTCCGGAGGCCGAAGACGGCGACGGCCAGGATCGAGACGACGAGCCCGATGAGGGCGCCGGGGATCCTCGGATCGATCCGCTCCGAGACGAGGACGATCGCGAACACGGCCGCCGCGATGGCGACGGCCGCAGGCTGGATCGCCCCGAGCTCGCGCGTGAGCGCGAGCAGCTGCTCGAGCGGACCGCCGCTCCCCTTCGCGACCCCCAGCATCTCGGGCAGCTGTCCCACGATGATCGTGATGCCGATGCCGGCCAGGAAGCCCGTCGTCACCGGCGTCGAGAGCAGGTCGGCCAGCCAGCCCATCCGGAGCAGCCCAACGACGACCAGGATGGCGCCGACCAGCAGCGCCAGGAGCGCGACGAGCTCCCGGTACTCCGGTGTCCCGGCCGCGCCGACCGCGACGATGCCGGCCGCGAAGATCGGGGCGATCGTCGAGTCGGCTCCGACCGACAGCTGGCGGCTCGAGCCGATGAGCGCGATCGCCAGGCCGGCGGCGATGAACGCGTAGAGTCCCGTCTGCACCGGCATCCCGGCGAGCTGCGCCGTCGCCATCTGCTCGGGGATGGCGACGGCCACGAGCGTCAGCCCCGCGATGAGATCGGGCCCGAGCCAGGCGGCCCTGTAGCCGTGCAGCGAGGTCAGGATCGGCAGCCGCGTCGCGTCCGCGACCGGCCAGCCGGGCGCGCGAGTCCCCATCCGGTCTCCATGGCCGCCGCCTCGGTGCCGCGGGACGCGCACGCTACCACCTGCCGGGCCGCGCGTCAGCCGTCGGTGGAGGATGGCGTTGCCGGTCGGTCGGATCGACCCCGTCACCCGGGTCGAGGCGGGCCCGTCCCGGCGAGGCCGGGACCGCGCTTCCCCCGCGGCCGGTAGACTTGGCCCATGGCTCGCTTCAACTACGGCGGACAGGCCCTCATCGAGGGCGTGATGATGCGCGGTCGCGACGCGCTCGCCGTCGCCTTCCGCCATCCGGACGGCCGCATCGTGTACGCCACGGAGCGCCTCGACTCCGGGTTCCACGGCAGCCGCCTCGCCAGGCTCCCGTTCGTGCGAGGCCTCATCGTCCTGTACGAGACCCTCGTCGTCGGCACCCGCTGGCTCGTCCGCTCGGCCAGCCTCCAGGCCGAGGGCGAGGGGGTGGAGCTGGGCCGCGGCCCGATCGCCCTCATGCTGCTGCTGACGCTCGCGTTCGGCGTCGGCATCTTCTTCCTGCTCCCGCTCTTCCTGGCCAGCGTGACCGCCGGCTCGGCCGGCAATGACCTCGTGCAACACCTGACCGAGGGTCTCTTCCGGGCGGGCATCTTCCTCGGCTACCTCGCGCTGATCGCGCAGGCTCCCGACGTCCGTCGCGTCTTCCAGTACCACGGCGCCGAGCACATGACCATCCACGCGCTCGAGCACGGCGACCCGCTCGTCCCGTCGGCGGTGCGTCGCTACCCGACCGCTCACCAGCGCTGCGGGACCGAGTTCCTGGTCGTGGTCATCCTCCTGTCGATCCTCGCGTTCAGCCTCGTCGGTCGCCAGTCGGCGGCGGTGATGGTCGGCAGCCGCGTCCTGCTCATCCCGGTCATCGCGATGGTCGGCTACGAGCTCCTGCGCCTCGGCGCACGGCATCGCTCGAACCGGGTCGTGCGGGTCGTCATGTGGCCCGGGATCCTGGTCCAGCGGATCACGACCCGGCAGCCCACCGACGACATGATCGAGGTCGCGATCGTGTCGATGGAGCAGGCGCTGGTCGCCGACGGCGAGGCCGTCCCGTCCGGGTCGTCGGACATCCCGCGCGACCCGATGATCCTGGCCGCCGCCCAGGCCGCCCCCGCGGCGGCGACCCCAGCCCCGGCCGACCCGCCGGCCCCGGACGCGTGAGCGGGCTCGACGCGAAGCTGGCCGATGTCGCCCGGCAGTACGACGAGCTCCAGGCCGAGCTGAGCCGCCCCGAGACCTCGACCGACCCCGCGGCGATCCGGCGCCTGGGCAAGGAGCTGGCCCGCCTCGAGCCGGTCGTCGACGCCTTCCGACGGCTCGAGGCGACCCGCGAGGAGCTGACCGACACCCGCGAGATGCGCGACGCGGGATCCGACGAGGAGCTTCGCGAGATGGCGCGGGACGAGGTCGACCGCCTCGAGGTCGAGGAGGCGGACCTGGTCGAGCGCCTGAGGCTCCTCCTGCTGCCACGGGATCCGAACGACGACCGGAACGTCATCATGGAGATCCGGGCCGGCGCCGGCGGGGAGGAGGCCGGCCTGTTCGCGCACGGGCTGCTCCGGATGTACCTCCGATATGCGGAGCGCCGCCGCTGGCAGACCGAGGTCCTCACCCTGAACGAGACCGGGATCGGCGGCGTGAAGGAGGCCATCGTCCGGATCACCGGCGACGGCGCCTACAGCCGGTTCAAGTTCGAGGGTGGCGTTCATCGGGTCCAGCGCATCCCGGTCACCGAATCGTCCGGGCGGATCCACACCTCGACGGCGACGGTCATCGTCATGCCGGAGGCCGAGGAGATCGACGTGGACATCGACGAGGACAGGGACCTCCGGATCGAGGTCAAGCGCTCATCGGGACCGGGTGGCCAGTCCGTCAACACGACCGATTCGGCGGTGCGCATCACGCACCTGCCGACGGGTCTGGTCGTGGAGATCCAGGATGAGAAGAGCCAGCACAAGAACAAGGCCAAGGCCCTCGCGGTCCTGCGCTCGCGGCTCTACGAGCGCGAGCTCGAGCAGCAGCGCGCCGCCGACTCCGCGACCCGCCGCGGGATGGTCGGCTCGGGCGAGCGATCGGAGAAGGTCCGCACCTACAACTACCCGCAGAACCGGATCACCGACCACCGCATCCACAAGGACCTGTTCGACCTGCCGGGGTTCCTCGAGGGCGGGCTCGACGAGATGATCGACGCGCTCGTGACGTCGGACCAGGCCGACCGGCTGCGCGAGCTCGGGGAGACGGACGCGGGTGCCGCCTGACGGCGCTAGACGGTCAGGGCCAGGATCCGGCTGTAACGTGAACGTGTGGCAACCGTCGACGAGCTGCTGAGGGAGGGGACGGCGCGGCTGCGGGCCGGGTCCGCGACGCCGCGGCTGGACGCCGAGGTGCTGCTCGCATTCGTCCTCGACGTCGACCGCACGAGGGTCATCGCGTACAGCGACATCGGGGTGGGCGACGGACAGGCCGAGACGTACCGCACGGCGATCGAGCGGCGCGCCGCCGGCGAGCCCGTCGCGTACATCCGCGGCCTCAAGGAGTTCTACGGGCTCGCGTTCAGCGTCGACCGCAGGGCGCTCATCCCTCGCCCGGAGACAGAGCGCCTGGTCGAGCTCGGCGAGCGCGAGGTGACGGAGCGCCTGACCGACGCGTCGCGTGGAGCGGGGATGCCGCCCCTGCGGATCGTCGACGTGGGCACCGGCAGCGGCGCGGTGGCGGTCGCCCTGGCGGTCGCCCTCCGGCGCCGCCGGATGGACGGCCACGTGACGATCCTCGCGACGGACGCGTCCGAGGACTCCCTGATGCTCGCCTCCGAGAACGTCGCGGCGCACGCCGTGGCCGGCCTGGTGCGGCTGCGGATCGCCGACCTGCTCCCGCCCGAGGAGGACCCCTTCGACCTCATCCTCGC
>JAPVSP010000535.1:0-3242 GCA_047519685.1 Chloroflexota bacterium | reverse complement strand
GGCGACGGTCCGGATCCCCAGGTCACGACACGCCGCGGCCACGTCGATCGCGTACTCCATGAAGATCACGGGGTCGTTGTAGGTGAACGCGACGCTCGAGCAGCCGAGCCGTCGGGCCGCCCGGGCGATCATCCCCGGTGAGGCGGCGTCGGCGAGGGTGTCGATCTCGCGGGACTTGCTGATGTCCCAGTTCTGGCAGAAGCGGCAGGCGAGGTTGCAGCCGGCCGTACCGAACGAGAGGACGGAGGTCCCGGGGAGGAAGTGATCGAGCGGCTTCTTCTCGATCGGGTCGACGCAGAACCCGGACGACCGCCCGTAGGTCGTCAGGACGATGCCGTCCTGCTGACGGGCGCGCACGAAGCAGAGGCCTCGCTGCCCCTCATGCAGACGACAGGCGCGCGGGCACAGGTCGCACTGCACCCGCCCATCGTCGAGGCGATGCCAGTATCTCGTCGGGACGACCGACGCGTCCATGGCCGGATTCTAGTCCGCCCGTCCCTCAGGTCCGAGCGGCAGGTCCGGCCAGCCGCCAGGCGGACTCGAGCCAGGCCATCGCGCGATCGAGCGCGAACCTGTCGAGCTCGGTCGGCCGGAACTCGACCCATTCCGGGCCCAGAGGCGAGGCCGACGTATCGGGCGTACGGAGGGCTGCGGCCGCGATCGACGGGTCCAGCCGGAAGCTGGCGGCATCCTCGGCGAGCCGGGCGAACGATCGCCCGGCGTGTCGCAGCTCGACCGCCTGGGCGGCGGCGACCCGCTCGACACCGCCGAGCCCCTCGGCGGCGGCCTCGAGCATCGACCGGAGCGCGTCGCCGGCCGGCTCCCTCACCGGTTCGCCGCCAGCACCGCCTCGAGGTCCGCACGGTGGTCCTCGTAGTGGTCCAGCGTCGAATCGACGAACAGCTCCATGTTCGTCGGGTGCTTGACCCAGCGGGTCTCGGGCACGACGGTCAGGTAGCCACGCAGCTCGCCGGGCACCGTCCGGAACCGTCGCCTGACCTCGTCGAGCGGGAGCGCCGCCCACGTCGCCTGGAGCTCTGCGTTGACGACCTCTCCCCCGCGGCTCTCCCACTCCGCATCGACCCGCTCGAGCGTGGGGCTCGACTCCCCGACCGCGAGCTCGCGGGCGACCTCCAGCGAGATCTCCTGCCAGGCGGCCAGGTGGCCCATGAGGTCGCGACCGGACCATCCGTGGGCACCCTCGACGGGGCGGCTCAGCTGGTCGTCCGACAGCCCGTCGAGGGCCTCGAACGGGCGCCAGGCGTCGCGCTCCTCCTCGAGGAACGACAGGGCATCGAGGAACATGGGCCGAGCATACCGCCCGTTCGTCCGTCGGTGGGCGCCGGGTCAGCGGCCCCAGCTGACGATACGCTCGGGCGTCACGGCGATGACGACCGGCTCGCCGTGCGTCGCGTACCGCTCGGCCGTCTCGTGCGGCGGCCGCTCGGGCTGATAGCGCCGGACCTGCTCAGCCGTGATCCGGACGTACTCGCGGCGTCCCTCCTCACCGGCCAGGACGATCGCCGCGCCCACGGCGAGGATCCCCCGCTTGCGCCGGATGTCGCCATCCACCTCGACCGCGGCCCGGCCGAGGCGGCGCACATCGGCGACCTTGCGGTCGGTGGCCTGGGCGCCGACCCAGAAGCGCACGCCGTCCCACCAGAACCAGGCCGGGACCACGCGTGGGTCGCCATCCGGCCCCACCGTCCCGACCCTGCAGAGATTCGGCTCCGCGAGGAAGTCGGCAAGCGCATCCTCGTCGACGGCCCAGCCGGTCGTCGGGGGCGCCATCAGACCCCGACCGGCTCCCGGTACTCGCCGAAGACCTCGCGGAGGACACCGCACTGCTCACCGAGCGTGGCATACGCCGCCGCGCAGCGGATGAAGTGGGGCATCAGGTTCGCGCCCGAGGACCCGGGCCGGCGGGCCGCCTCGCGCAATCCGGCCAGGGCCGCGCCCACGGCCTCGGCATCCCGCTCCCGGCGCACCCGATCGAGGCGGGCGAGCTGTCGCTCGAGGGAGCCCGGGGGCACCACCAGGACGGGCACCTCCAGGACCTCCGTCGCATCGACGTGCCGATTGACCCCGACGACGACCCGCTCGCCGGCATCGAGCTCGCGCTGGAAGCGGTAGGCGGCGTCGGCGATCTCGCGCTGGGGATAGCCGGCCATGACCGCCGGAACCATGCCGCCGAGCGTGTCGATCTCGTCGAGGTAGCGCCAGACCGCGCGCTCGGTCTGGTTCGTCAGCGCCTCGACGAACCAGGAGCCGCCGAGGGGGTCCACGGTGTTCGCCACGCCCGTCTCGTCGGCGATCACCTGCTGCTGGCGGAGAGCCAGCAGGGCCGCCTCCGCGGTGGGCACGGCGAGGGCCTCGTCGTACGCGTCGGTATGGAGGGACTGTGTCCCGCCCAGGACGGCCGCGAGGGCCTGGATCGCGACGCGCGTCAGGTTGTTGAGCGGCTGCTGTGGCGTCAGCGAGACCCCCGCGGTCTGGGTGTGGAAGCGCATCCACGTCGAGCGCTCGTTCTCCGCTCGATAGCGCTCGGCCATGAGCCGGTACCAGATCCGGCGGGACGCCCTGAACTTCGCGATCTCCTCGAAGAAGTCGCTGTGGCTGTTGAAGAAGAACGACAGCCGTGGCGCGAAGTCGTCGACGCGCAGACCCCGCGCGAGGGCCGCCTCGACGTAGGCCATCCCGTCGGCGATCGTGAACGCCAGCTCCTGGACGGCGGTCGAGCCGGCCTCCCGGATGTGGTAGCCGCTGATGGAGACGGTGTTCCAGCGGGGCAGCTCATGCGTCCCGAACTCGATGGTGTCGGTGACGAGCCGCATCGACGGCTCGGGCGGGAACAGGAACTCCTTCTGGGCGATGTACTCCTTGAGGATGTCGTTCTGGATCGTCCCCTCGAGCGCCGACCGAGGGACCCCGGCCTTCTCCGCCGCGACGATGTACATCGCCCAGATCGGCGCCGCGGGCGCGTTGATCGTCATCGACGTGCTGACCCGATCGAGCGGCAGCCCGTCCAGGAGGACCTCCATGTCGGCGAGGGAGCTGACGGCGACCCCGCAGGTCCCGAACTCGCCCTCCGCCTCCGGGTCGTCCGTGTCGTAGCCGTACAGCGTCGGCATGTCGTAGGCGATCGAGAGGCCTGTCTGGCCCGCGTCGAGCAGCGCCCTGAAGCGCGAGTTGGTGTCCTCGGCCGAGCCGAACCCGGCGAACATCCGCATCGTCCAGAGCCG
>JAPVSP010000534.1:0-6131 GCA_047519685.1 Chloroflexota bacterium | reverse complement strand
GCGCGAGCGGGCGAGGAGCGCGCCGGCCGCGAGGCCGATCAGCGCGCCGGCGGCGAACCCGAGGACGACCTCGACGAGCGTCGTCCAGGTGTGCTGGGGCAGCGGCCCCTCGAGCCAGCCGCTGGCGAATCGACCGAGCACGGTCGCGGGTCCCGGCAGGATGAAGTCGGGGTAGCCGCCGACCCAGACGATGGCCTGCCAGACGGCGCCGAGGGCGAAGGCGCCGAGCGCCACGGGGACCAGGAGCCGCAGGCGCGTCATCGGGCCACCTCCGGTCGCGGACGAGGCGATTCGCGAGCGAAGGCCGGGTCGGTCGTCAGCTCGGACGGACGATCGCCCTCCTCGCCGGACCAGCCGAGGTGGTGCCGGATCTCGGTCGCGGCGGCGGCGACCGCGGGGTCGTCGAGGTCGGTGATCCGGCGCGGCCTGGGCAGCGGGCTCCGGACCTCGGCCACGACCCGGCCGGGTCGGGGCGACAGCACCAGGACCCGGTCGGCGACGAAGACGGCCTCGGTGATGCTGTGCGTGACGAGGACGATCGTCGTCCCCGTCCGGGCCCAGAGCTTCAGCAGCTCGACGTTGAAGCGCTCGCGGGTCAGGGCGTCGAGGGCGCTGAACGGCTCGTCGAGGAGCAGGACCGACGGCCCGAGCGCGAGCGCGCGAGCGATCGACGCCCGCTGGCGCATCCCGCCCGACAGCTCGTGCGGGCGAAGGCCGGCGGCTCGCTCCAGCCCGACGAGGTGGAGAAGGTCCATGGCCCGGCTCCGGCGCTCGGCGAGGGGGACGCCGGTGAGCTCGAGGGGGTAGGCGACGTTGTCGAGCGTGTCCCGCCAGGGCAGGAGCCGCGGCTCCTGGAAGACGAAGCCGACCGAGGCGTCGGGCCCGGCGATCGAGCGACCGGCCAGCGCGACGCTGCCGTGATCGGGCGCGAGCAGCCCGTCGAGGACGCGCAGCAGCGTGCTCTTGCCGCAGCCGTTCGGGCCGATGAGGGCGACGATCTCGCGCGGCGCCACCGAGAGGTCGAGCCCGTCGATGGCGACGAGCCGCCCGCCGTCGGACGCGAAGGAGACGCGGAGCCCCCGCGCGTCGACGGCCGCCGGCGCGGGCGCCGGGCGCGGCGTGGCGCGGAGGAGGCTCGACTGGATCGCGTCGCCGACCGTCATCCCGAAGTCCGTTCTCCATCGGCTCCGGGGCGACCAGCGCACGCCGCCGCGCACGCGCGGACGGCTCGCCTTCTCCCATCCGGACTGTCACCGTCGGCTCCGGTCGGGCGCCCGTCGCGCCCTTCGGATCTGCTGTCACCCGGCGAGGTGCCGGGCCGCTCGTGGGCTCGCCCCGCTCAGGCGGGGCCCTACCACCGGTCGGGTATTCCACCCTGCCCCGAAGGCCGCGACGATGGTAGCACGGGGCCCGCCGGACGCCGTGGCAGGGACCGTGAGCCGCCGACCGTCCGCCCGACGGCCGGCGCGCCGGTCCGGGTCCGTCAGCGGGCGGGAACGACCTCGGCGGGCTCGGGCAGGCCGGCCTCGGCCGCGAGGTGCGCCGCCTTGTCCGTCCGCTCCCAGGGCAGGTCGAGATCCGGCCGGCCGAAGTGCCCGTAGGCGGCCGTCTGGCGGTAGATCGGCCGCAGCAGGTCCAGGGCGGCGATGATGCTCGTCGGGCGGAGGTCGAAGGCGCGCTCGATGATGGCCTGGATCCGGTCGTCCGGGATCCGCCCCGTGCCGAACGACTCGACCGAGATCGACAGCGGCCGGGCGATCCCGATCCCGTACGCGATCTCGATCTCGAACCGCTCGGCCAGGCCGGCCGCGATGACGTTCTTGGCGACCCAGCGCGCGGCGTACGCGGCCGACCGATCGACCTTGGTCGGGTCCTTGCCCGAGAATGCGCCGCCCCCGTGGCGGGCCATGCCCCCGTACGTGTCGACGATGATCTTGCGGCCGGTCAGGCCGGCATCGCCCATCGGGCCGCCCGTGACGAACCGGCCGGTCGGGTTGACGTGCATGACCGGGTCGACGGGGCGCAGCTCCTCGGGGATCGTCGGCAGGATGACGGTCTCGGCGATGTCGTGGCGGATGCGCTCGGCGCGGACGTCCGGGTCGTGCTGCGCCGACACGACGACCGTGCGGACGCGCTTGGGGACGCCGCGCTCGTACTCGACCGTCACCTGCGTCTTGCCGTCCGGCCGCAGGTACGGGAGCTGGCCGGACTTGCGGACCTCCGCCAGGCGGCGAGCCATCCGGTGGGCGAGCGAGATCGGCAGGGGCATGAGCTCCTCGGTCTCGCGACAGGCGTAGCCGATCATCATCCCCTGGTCGCCGGCACCGAGCTCCCCGCGGCCGGCCGCGTCCTCCCGGACCTCGAGCGCCGCGTTGACGCCGACAGCGATGTCCGCCGACTGCTCCTTCACGCTGACCAGCGTCCCGCAGGTGAGGTAGTCGAAGCCGTACTCGGCCCGGGTGTAGCCGATATCGCGGACCGTGTCCCGGACGACCGCCTGGAAGTCGACGTACGTCGAGGTCGTGATCTCGCCGAGGACGAGCACGAGGCCGGTCGTCGTCGCCGTCTCGCAGGCGACCCGGGCGGCCCGGTCCTCGCGGATGATCGCGTCGAGGATCGCGTCCGAGATCTGGTCGCACATCTTGTCCGGGTGGCCTTCGGTGACCGACTCGGAGGTGAACAGGTAGTGCTCGGACTCGGCGATGCTCATGAAGTCTCCTCGTGTCCGCGGCAGGGTACCACCGGGGCCGCCGTGGGCGGTCCGCGCCTACGTCCCGTGGCGCCAGGACGCGACGTACTCGGCCTGCTCGGGCGTCATCGGGTCGAGGGTGATGCCGAGCGCGGCGAGCTTGAGGCGAGCCACCTCCGCGTCGATCGCCTCGGGGACGACGTACACCCGCGGCTCGAGGTCCCCGAGGTGCCCCACGACGTACTCGGCGGACAGGGCCTGGTTCGCGAAGCTCATGTCCATGACCGCCGCCGGGTGGCCCTCGGCCGCCCCGAGGTTCACCAGCCGGCCCTCGGCGATCAGGTTGAGCTTCTTCCCGCCGATGTCGAACGACTGGACGTTCTCGCGAACCTCCGTGACGTGGCCCTCGGCCATCGCCCGGAGCGCCCGCAGGTCGAGCTCGGCGTCGAAATGCCCGCTGTTGGCCATGATCGCGCCGTCGCGCATCGCCTCGAAGTGCTCGCGCCGGAAGACGTTGATGTTGCCGGTCGCGGTGATGAACAGCTCCCCCCATGGCGCCGCGGATGCCGCGGTCAGCACCTGGTAGCCGTCCATCAGCGCCTCGAGCGCGCGGACCGGATCGACCTCGACGACCGCGACGTGGGCACCCATGCCGCTCATCCGGGAGGCGATCCCCCGCCCCACCCAGCCGTACCCGGCGACGACGACGTTGCGTCCGGCGAGGAGCACGTTCGTCGCCCGCAGGATGCCGTCGACCGTGCTCTGACCGGTCCCGTAGCGGTTGTCGAAGAGGTGCTTGGTCTGCGCTTCGTTGACCGCGATGACCGGGAACCCGAGGGCTCCGTCCGCCGCCATCGCCCGGAGCCGGATGACGCCCGTCGTCGTCTCCTCGGTACCCGCCATCACCTCGCCGACCTGCGCCGGCCGCTCGCTGTGGATGAGCGAGACGAGGTCGCAACCATCGTCCATCGTCAGCTGCGGGCGGGTGTCCGCGACCGCGTTCAGGTGGGCGTAGTACGTGTCGCGGTCCTCGCCCCGGCGGGCGTAGACCGGGATCCCGTAGTGGCGCACCAGGGCGGCCGCGACGTCGTCCTTCGTCGAGAGCGGGTTCGAGGCCGCCAGGGCGACCCGCGCCCCGCCCGCCGCGAGCGTCCGCATGAGGTTGGCCGTCTCGGTGGTGACGTGGAGGCAGGCGCCGATCCGGACCCCGTCGAGCGGGCGCTCACGCCCGAAGCGCTCCCGGATCAGCCGCAGGACCGGCATCTCGCGCTCGGCCCACTCGATGCGCCGGAGACCCTCGGCGGCGAGGTCGAGATCGGTGACGTCGTGGGGCGGGAGGGTGGACGGGTCGGTCGCGGCCGGCGAGGTCATGGGCTGTCGGATCCTCGTTGTGCGAAGAGGCGGCGGAGCGGCGCCGCCAGGGAGCCGAGCGGCGAGCCGACGCGATGGACGAGCCGCTCCTCGAAGCGGAGGTGCTCACGGTACCCGAGTCGGCGGTAGGCCTGGATCGCCGGTGCGTTGTCGGCGCGCACGTTGAGCACGACCTGGTCGCAGAAGCGGAGCAGCTCGGCGGTGACCGCGCCGGTGACGGCCTTCGCGTAGCCGCGGCCACGGAAGTCGGCGTGGGTCATGACGTTGCCGACGACGGCCATCCGGGCGTCCGGGCTCACGACGTGCGTCCCGGCCGCGGCGACGAGCCGGCCGTTCACGCGGATCCCGTGATAGACACCCTCGGCGATCGCGGACGCCGACAGCCACGACGCGAACCCGAGCTGGTAGAGGCGGTTGAGGTCGTTGATCTCGACCGGAAGCAGGCGGCGGACGTCGGCCGGGTGCGGCCGGAAGCTCGTCCGGTCGACCCACATCCGGATCATCGCCGGACCCGGATCGATCCGATAGCTCGACGCCACGGCCTCGAGCGCCTCGGTCCGGCAGGCGACGTAGGCGGCGCGCGGACGGATGACGTCCCGCAGGATGGCCGAGATCCCCTCGTTCCGGCCCATGACGAACATGGGCTGCGGGGTCAGGCCGGCGTACTCGACGGCGACCGCCAGCGGGGCGTCGCGCTCGGTCGCGACGGCCCAGCGGGTCCGCCGGAACTCGCGGTCGTCGAGGTCGCACAGGGCGTAGGCCGCGAAGAGGCGGTCCCGCTCGAGGAAGGCGCGGAGCATCTCGCGGTCGGTCGTGGCCCGGGCGAGCACCCGATCGCGCGACGCGGCCGCGATGGTGACCATCAGTCGCCGGCCCTCGCCGGCGGCGTGACGTCGTCGCCCGACGGTCCGGCCTCGGACGCAGCCGCAGCCTCCTCGGCCGGGGGACCCGCGCGGTCGGCCGTGGGACCCGGATCGGAGGCCGTGGGATCGTCGGCGGCCGCGGACCCACGGCCGCCGACCGGGATCGGCGTGCCGCGGAGGATCGCCCGCTCGGCGGCGGCGGCGATGGCCGGACCGAACGGCGGTCGGAGCGCCCCTTCGTCCGTGACGATCGCCGTGATCAGCTCCGCGGGCGTCACGTCGAAGGCCGGGTTCCAGGCCTCGGTCCCCTCGGGCGCGACCGGCGTCCCGCGGAACTTCGAGATCTCGTCCGGCGAGCGCTCCTCGATCGGGATCGCCGAACCGTCCGGCGCCGCCAGGTCGATCGACGAGATCGGCGCGCAGACGAGGAACGGGATGCCGTGCCGGGCGGCCAGGACGGCGAGCGGGTACGTCCCGACCTTGTTCGCCGTGTCGCCGTTGGCGGCGACCCGGTCGGCCCCGACCAGCACGGCGTCGACCTTCCCGGCGGCCATCAGCGACCCGGCCGCCGAGTCCGCGATGAGCGTGTGGGGGACGCCCGCCTGGGCCAGCTCCCAGGCGGTCAACCGGCTGCCCTGGAGGTACGGCCGCGTCTCGTCCACCCAGACGTGCAGCGGCCGTCCGGCCGCGTGGGCCACCTGCACGACGCCCAGGGCCGTGCCGAACTGCCCGCCGGCCAGGGGGCCGGTATTGCAGTGCGTGAGCAGCTCGAGGGGTCGCCCCTCCACCGGCGGCAGGATCCCGGCCCCGAAGCTCGCCAGGCGCCCGTTGTCCTCCGCCGAACGGAGCACGATGGCCTCGGCCTCGGCCCACAGGGCGCTGGCGACGACGGCTCCGTCCTGCTCGTCCTCGCCGACGGCCTCGAACCGGGCGAGCATCCGGTCCACCGCCCAGCGCAGGTTCACCGCGGTGGGACGGGTCGAGGCAAGGCCGCCGGCCGCGCCACGGATGGCCGCCCGGCGGGCGAGCGGCCCACTCGCACGGAGCCGGTCGGCCGTCAGGGCGAGGCCGATCGCGGCGACCTGTCCGATCGCCGGCGCGCCGCGGACGATCATGTCGCGGATCGCATAGGCGGCATCCGAGGCCGAGCGGATCTCGAACTCGACGAGCTCGCCGGGGAGCCTGCGCTGATCCACCACGAACAGCCG
>JAPVSP010000533.1:0-2464 GCA_047519685.1 Chloroflexota bacterium | reverse complement strand
GCCTAGGCGATTGCGCGTCGGCGAGCGGCTATGGTCGCATCGTCGATCGACAGCGGCACGCCGAGCAGGAAGCCCTGCCCGAAGGCGACGCCGAGGGTCTCCAGGGCGCGGAGCTCGGCCTTGGTCTCGATCCCTTCAGCCACGAGATGGATCCCGACGTCTCGAGCGAAGTGGACGAGTCCCGCGATCAGCGCCCGCCGGGCTGGGTCGGTATCGACCCCCTGGACGACGCCGATATCGAGCTTGACCCAGGCGGGCGAGGTCTCAAGGATGTGGCGGAGCGTCGAGAAGCCCGCGCCGGCATCGTCGACCGCGAGTGAGACCCGCGGCCCAAGCCGATCGACGGCGGTCGCGAGGACCCCATAGTCGCCCACCCCCTGGTGTTCGGAGAGCTCGAGCACGATCGGCCGGCGCACCTTCCCGAACAGCTGGCGCAGGGTCGCCGTTTCGATCAGCAGTGCCGGTGACACGTTGAGGCTCAACCACTGACCAGCGGGCAGGCGCTCGGCGGCCAGCAGCGCGGCCTCGATCGTGGCGATCTCAAGGTCCCGCAGCCGATCGAGCTGCGCCGCCTGGGCGAAGAGCTCGGCTGGCCCGATCGAACCTTCGAATCGGGTGAGCGCCTCGAACCCGACGACGCGCCCGGTCGCGAGCTCGCGGATCGGTTGGAAGACCGGCGCGAAGCGCCGCTCAGCGAGGATCGCGTCGAGCCGGACCGCAGCCTCCGAGTGGGCCTCGAGGGCGATGAGCCCGGGCCCGAGCAGGACCCCGGCAAGCTCGGCAACTTCGATGAGGACGGGGAGGCGCGACGCGAGTCTGGAGAGCCCGGCGTCGGCTGTCCGTCCGTCGGCGCCGACGATCAGGCCCATGACCCGACCCTGATGGACGATCGGGACGTAGGCGGCGGCCCGCACCCCAGCCTGCGCGACCCGTGAGCCGTACGCGCCATCGTCGGGGCGGACGGTCCAGTCGGTCAGCCATGGCCCGACCGCGGCCTTCGCACGGAGGCGCGTGTTGCGCGAGGCGGGGAGGGCGTCGCCGACCGCGAGGCCAGGCGCGTTCACCGGACTCGGGGCCGCGAGGACGATCGACTCGTCGAGGGTCGTGAAGCGGAGGATGAGGACGCTCTGGAAATCGCCCCACGGCTGGAGGAGGCGCACGATCGCCGCGGCCGTCTTCGCCGTCTCGTCCGGATCTGGCGACGAGGTCAGCCGGGCGACCCGGCGGACGACGTCGCGGCGATCCGCATGGAAGCCCTCGATCCCGTCGCGGATCAGCCAGGAGAGGACGGCGACGGCACCGAGGAACGCCGGTGGGAGGAGGATCGCGCTCGACCACCCGCCACCGAGGAGCGCGCCCGCGACGAGTGCGGTGCCGCCCGCGGTTGCCCACGGAATCACGACCCGGGGTGGTTCGAGGACGCCGACGGCGAGGGCGATGACACCCGCGATCATCGCGGGGATGCCCGGGTAGTACGCGGCCCCATTCTCACCCCAGCCGGCCATCCCGAGGAGGACGAACGTCGCCGGCGTCGTGAGGAGGAGGAACCGGAACTGCTCCGGTGCCAGGATCCGCCGACCGAGGCGCGCGGGCACGAGATACTCGAGCCCCAGGTAGAGGGAGATCTGGGCGGCGGCGAGGACGAGGAGGACCGCGTCGAGCGCAGTACTTCCGCGGTGGAGGGCCGTGCCGCCGAGCAGGAGGAGTCCGCTCACGGCGGCCGCGGCCGGGGCGAGGCGCCGACGGATCACCCGGATCCCGGCGGGATCCTGGTCCCAGCTGGCCCGCGCGGCGAGGCCGCCGATGGGCAAGCGGCGGCGGAGCGCGTTGACGACGCCGGAAGTGGGACGCGCCGGCATTCCGAGAGTCTCGCAGGCTCGGCCGTGGGTCGTTGTACTACCAAAGTGCTAGACACTGGGACGCCAACGTCCCAGAGATCGACCCGCGCCTTAGGGAGGACCGACCACAAGCCATGGGCCGATCCTCGCCGAGACGGACCTCGGTGACGGTCCGTTAGCCCCGGCTCCGCGCACGATGTTGAGCTCCTATCTCGTCAAGCCCCCGACTTCAGCGCCGCGCTGGGCGTCGGCGAGCATCGTCCGCCAGTTGACATCGGCCAGGTGACGCTGAGCGCGTCGCCTGGATCGCTCTTGCCGGCGCGGCGCAGGTGGCGGCGCTCGCGATCCGTCAGCACCGCGGGCACCTCGACCACTCGCTCGCCGGCGGCCACGAGCAGGCGCGCTAGGGCCGCACCGAACGAGCCCGAGCCCTCGATCCCGAAGCGTCGCTCCGGGCCGTGCGTCCGGGCCCAGCGCAGGAGTCGGGCGTGCCCCTCGACGTCGTTCAGGAACGTCTCCGCCCCGCGCTCGCGACCGGCCTCGTCGATCGCACTCGCTGCGAGGGTCGCCTTGTGCGTGTCGACCCCGATCGTCACCACCGCCAGCCTCCGTCGCGTGGGTAGACT
>JAPVSP010000532.1:0-2509 GCA_047519685.1 Chloroflexota bacterium | reverse complement strand
TGGTGGACAACTGTGAGCACCTGCTCGGAGCGGCCGCGGTGCTCGTGACCGACGTCCTCAAGGCCGCGCCTGGCGTGCGGGTGATCGCCACCAGCCGCGAGCCGCTGTCGGTTCCGGGCGAGCACGTTCTGCCGATCCCACCGCTCGAGCTGCCTCGAGCCCAGGCCGACGAGTCCCTCGATCAGCTCCGCCAGAACGAGTCGGTCGAGCTCTTCACCGAGCGCGCTTCGGCAGCATCGGGCAGCTTCGAGCTGGCCGCCTCCAACCAGGCGGCGGTCGTGGATCTGTGCCGCCGGCTCGACGGCCTGCCGCTCGCGATCGAGCTCGCGGCGGTCAGGACCCGGGTCCTTTCCGTGGAGCAGATCCTCGATCGCCTGGCCGACCGGTTCGGTCTGCTCACGGGGGGAAGTCGCGCGGCGCTACCGCGTCACCAAACGCTGCGAACCACCATCGAATGGAGTCACGACCTGCTCGGATCGGACGAGCGGACGCTCCTGCGGCGCCTCTGCGTGTTCGCAGGCAGGTTCACGCTGGAGGACGTCGAGTCCGTCTGTACGTCCGAAGACGTGCCCGCGGCGCATGCCCTGGACGTGCTGTCATCGCTGGTCGACAAATCGCTGGTGATGAAGCAGGACGCACCGGGTCCCGCCTGCTATCGGCTGCACGAGACGATGCGCGAGTTCGCCGGCCTCAAGTTGCAGGAGGCCGGCGAGGAGGAGGCCGTCGAGCTGTGCTGCACCGAATACTACGTCTCGAGGTGTCGGCGATCCGCGGAGTGGGCCCGGTATCGGCTGGTCGAGTGGCTCGAATGGATGGACCTGGAGATCGACAACATTCGGTCGGTCCTTCGCCGATGCCTGATCCACATTGACGTCGCAAGCGGTATGGATCTCGCCACCTCACTCCCCTTGTATTGGGCTACGCGTGCGACCACGGAAGGGGTCCGGTGGCTGAACGAGTTCCTCGCGATCGGATGCGGTGATCCGGAGCTTCAGGCTCGGGCTGAGTACCTGCGCGGATTCTTGGCGGTGCTGCTGGTTGATCCGAGCGCTGCCATGCCGGCCCTCGAACGAGCGGCGGGGGCGGATCGAGAGGCCGGTCGCGTCCGCCCGCTGGTGGCGTCGCTCTCCATGGCCTCGATCGCGGCGAACATGGCTGGTGATCGCCCGTCCGCCAGGCGCTTGCTCGGCGAGGCTCGAGCCGTGGCGGCGGGTCTTGATGACGTGCCGGCCACGCTCGCACTCCTGCAGGCTCGATCGCTCGATGGCTTCTTCGAGGGCGACCTCGAGGCGGCGTCTTCCGCGTCATCGGAAGGCGTTCGTCTCAGCCGACGGGCGGGAGAGCTTTACACGCTCAAGGTCTGGCTGCTGAACCTGGGCACGGTCGCCTTGGTCGCCGGGGAGCTTGGTGCATCAAAGCCCCTGTTCACTGAGGCGTTGCGGATCGCCCACCAGGTCGATGACCGGGTTCAGCAAGGCTACCTGCTCGACGCCATGGGCTGCGTCGCTGCCGGATCCGGTCAAGCACGGCTCGCCGCGCAGCTTCTCGGAGCTGCGGACTCCGTCCGCACGGGGGCCGCCGCAAGCATCATGCCCTTCCTCGCTCCACTGGTGGCCCAAGCCGAAGCGTCGGCGATCGCCGCGCTTGGGGCATCGAGGTTCGAGACCGACTTCAAGGCCGGCAGCCGCTTGAGCCGGGACGCCGCGGTGCGGCTCGCACTCGGTGAACCTGCCCCTGTTGCCGCCGCGACGTCGGACAGTGCGGGCGCGGGGCTGCTCGCGAAGCGGGAGGCGGAGGTCGCTCGTCTGGTCGCCGACGGCCTGAGCAACAAGGAGATCGGAGCACGCCTGTTCATCTCCGAGCACACCGTCGACAGCCACGTCCGCAGCATCCTGAACAAGCTCGGAGTCAACTCACGTGCCCAGATCGCGGCGTGGATGGGGTCGTCGAACGAGTAGCGGACGCCGAAGACGAGCCGGTCGAAACAGACCCCTGAGCGGGTGGACGCGGCCATCGTGACCAGGAAGTCACGAACGGCAGGGATTCCGGTGCCCGTCGACTAACTACCCAATCACGAATCCCATCGATGCTGGCTCCCGCGTGCCCGCCCAGGATGGCGAGCATGACCAGAGAGCTACCGACCCAACGAGTGGAAGTCAGCTTCGTCGGCGCGCCTCCGGCCCAGCAGATCGAGCGGGCGTCCGGAGTCAGCGACGTGGAAGTTGACGGTCCGATCCTGCGCTGCCTGGTGTGCGGCAGCTTTCAGCCGTTTCTCGAGGCGTTGCGCGGTCACGAGGTCGTGAGCCTCAGTGCCTCTCCTGTCGACCTCACCACGCATGGCTGCGCTCCTCGTCCGATCCAGGAGCACTACGCATGAGCCTGCTCCGCAACCTCGCCCGACGGCGGCTTCGGACCGCCCTGACCGTCACCGGCATCACGATCGGCATCTGGGCCCTCGTCGTGTTCGGCTCGATGGCCAGCAGGATCAGTTCGATCGTCGCCATGGGCA
>JAPVSP010000531.1:0-2030 GCA_047519685.1 Chloroflexota bacterium | reverse complement strand
TCATCGCCCAGTCGGTCGTGATCGTCGGGCTCGTCCACCTGCCGAAGGGTTTCTGGAGCCGCAACGGCGGCGTCGAGTTCCCGCTCAGCCTTGCGGCGGGGGTCGTGGCCCTGGCCGGCACGGGATCTGGGTCGGCGTCGCTCGATGCGGCCCTGGGGCTGGCCTACTCGGCGGAGGTGCGCGGTCTGCTCGTCGCGATCGGGGTCCTCGGTGCCCTCGTCGGGCTCGCGATCCCGCGCGTGCGGCCAGTGGACCGTCCAGCGGCGGGGCCACGCTAGCCCGGCTCAGGCCGGCGGTCACCGGGACACTCGCGGGGGCTCGGCGTCCGGGTTTCCGGGTCTCTCGCTAGTGGGGCTGCTGTTCGTGGAGGAGCGCGACGGTGACGCGCTCGCCGCACGTGGGGCACGCATAGATGCAGCGGTAGAACCCGACGGCCGCCGCCGCCGCTGCCTCGGCATCCTCATCCTGTGTCTCGACTTCGAGGGGCACCATCAGGACATGCTCCTCGCCGTGGTGATGGGCGAGCCCCGCCTTCACCCGGACATGCAGGAGCCCAGGCGGACCGACCGGCGGGATGACCCGGATCTCGTAGTCGGGACGCTCGATCAACGGCGGCACCTCGGCGCCGAGCGCTCGCAGCGTTTGGCCGAGCTGCGCCATGGTCATCTCGGGGTCGATGCCGAGTCGTCGCAGCGACTCTCCGAGCCGTCGCCGCGCCTCACTCGTTTCCTGTTCCAGGCGGAGGATCATCTCCAGGATCGCCTCGGCAGTTTCGGACCGGTCGTGTCCGCTCATTTCGGATGCTCTCATTCGTCGGCGGCGCCCCTCCCTGGCCTCGGACGGGTCGGGGGGCGAACGCCAGCATGGGGGATTCCTCAGCCAGAGATCGGCCCGGTGCGCTCGACCCCCAGAGGTGCGGCCATGACAGTCTTGCCCGGTGGGGCTCCGGAGTCCCCCCGAGCACGATGGCGAGATCGTGTCAGCTCGGACCGCCGCGGGCCGGCTCACTCGCTCGGAGGCGCAGGGCAAGCCGCGCTCTGGACAGACGCTAGTTCGGCTTGTGCTCGGCCCGAGCGCGCATGAGGGCATTCCGAACGGCCAGGTGCCAGCGGGCGGGGTCGTAGCCTGTGCGCTCGACCTCGGCGATCGCATCGCGGACCTCCCGCTCGAGGTCGAGCCGGTACTGCGCCGCGGCAAGCTCCAGCAGGAGTCGACGGCGGGTGCGCTTCCGCTTGCCCATGGTGGCATCTTGCTCGCGTCAGCCGGACGAGGCGGCCGGTCGAATCCTCTGCGATCCGGCGGATCGGCGCATGATGCCGGTGGGCGGCGGATGACTTGCGCCGGTCCCCCCCCAGCGCGAGGCCCGCCGCCCCGGACGAGGCCCCGTCCGCTGCGTCCCTCCCTCCGTCAACGGGCAGGGCCTCGCCAAGCGATGTTGGCTACCCGCTCCGCCCCTCGAGCTTCTGGGCGAGCGCCTCGAGGGCCTCGGCCTCGGTCTCGCCGGTCCCGCTGACGGACGGATGGATCGCCCGATGACCGCGCGACCAGGCGGCATAGGCGGTCGCATGCCAGCGGTGCGCCTCGGCGTGATACTGCGTGCGGGTCACGCTCCAGCCCGGCAGGCGGGCGATGACGGCGTGGACGCGCTCCCAGGCGGCCGTGGTGTCAGGGTCAGTCATGCGTGTGCCAGCCCGTCGGACCCAGCTACCCGTGACGCCTGCCCTGACCGAGGTACCCGACGACGCCGAGCGGCGCGTCGGCCACGAGCCCACCTCGGAGGATGCAGGGGCTCGGCGCGCCGCGCAGACGGCTCACCCCGACGACGCGGCGAGCCGGGTTCGCCCGCGATGTGCACGTCGGCTGAGCGCCCGCATCATTCGCCTTCGCTCCGACGAGTCTGCCGTCGCCGATTGCCCGTGTGCCAGAGTCCGCCGTTCCCGAACCCCGCGACGTGGCTCGTCCGCGCTGGATCCTCAGCCGCCGAGCAGGGTCTGGGCCGAGGCGGTCTCGATCTTGTACATCGCGCGCAG
>JAPVSP010000530.1:0-1688 GCA_047519685.1 Chloroflexota bacterium | reverse complement strand
TCGGCGACCGCGTCGTCGGCCGTCGCCTTCATCTCGACCGCATGGCCCCGGCGGAGGAACCCGTCGGCGGTGATGAGGTGGGTCGCCTCGAAGGCCCGCAGCCGGGTCGCGACGGCATGCGCCGCGTAGCCGCTGAAGATCGGCGTGAAGACGGCTCGCAGTCGACCGAGGGCAAGGAGCGCGACGACGGTCTCGGGCAGCATCGGCAGGAAGATCGCGACGCGTGTCCCCTCGCCCACGCCGTGGCCGGCGAGCATCGCGGCGGCCCGCCGGACCTCCAGATCGAGCTCGGCGAACGTGAGCCGGCGGATCGACCCGTCCTCGCCCTCCCAGGCCAGCGCCTCCGCATCGGGTGTGGAGCGAGCCCACGGCTCGGTCGAGGCGGCAGCGTGGTTGAAGGCGCCGCCGGCCCACCAGCGGGCGAACGCGATGCCCTCCGAGATGTCGAGGATCGAGGCCGGGGGACGCTGCCAGGCGAGGCCCAGGTCCTCGATCGCCGCGCCCCAGAACCAGGCGGGATCGGCCGCCGCCCGCGCCTGGAGGACGTCGAGGTCGGCCTCGCCGGTCGACGCCAGGAAGCGGGCGAGCCGGCTCTCGCTGAGGAGCTCCGGGCCGGGTCGCCAGGGGGCCTCGGCCTCGGGGCGAGCGAAGGTCGGCGCTCCGTCGACCGCGGGGGGCGAAGCCGGCCGGCGGGACTCGGCGGGGTGCTCGGGAGCCATGCCCGTACGGTAGCCGAGTCGGGGCCGCCGGGTGGGGGACCGCCGGGTGGGGGACCGCCGGAGTCGGGGCCGCCGGGTGGGGGACCGCCGGAGGCCGCGACCGCTCTCACTCCGGGCAGACCACCGTTTGACGCGTCGCTGCTCGGCGACTACCATCCGCCGGCGCCGGAGGACGCACCGCTGGAACGCCTCGAGAGGAGGTCGGCGATGTCAGGTCCAATACGCCTCGCCGATCCGCGTCCCAGTGCGGGTCGGCTCGTCGCGCCCGACCCTGTGCCGAGCGTTCCGGCCCGGACCCCCTGATCCGCGCCTGATCCTCCGAGCACCCGTCGGGCGCCCCGCGACCTCGGCCGCGGGCGATACCGACGCACGCCGGCCTCCTGGCCGGCCGGAGGTGCTCGATGTGTTCGGCCTCACGCTCCGCCGCCGGGCCTGGTCCCCCCGGGCCGCGCGGCTCTCCCTCCTCGGCCTGCTCGCGATCATCGGGCCGGGACTCGTCTCGGGCTTCGCCGACAACGACGCCGGTGGCATCACCACCTACTCGATCGCCGGCGCCCAGTTCGGCTACGACCTGCTGTGGGTCCTTCTCGCCTCCGGGATCGCGCTCGTCGTGACGCAGGAAGCGGGCGCCCGGCTGGGCCTGGCGACCGGGCATGGCCTCTCGGGCCTGATCCGCGAGCGATGGGGCGTCCGCTGGGCGGCCTTCGCCGTCCTGACGATGCTGGCTGCGAACCTGGGCGACACGATCGCGGAGTTCGCCGGGATCGGGGCGGGCCTCTCGCTCTTCGGCGTGCCGGTCCAGGTCTCTGCCGCGCTGGCGGCCCTCGCGATGGTCCTGCTCCTCGCTCGCGGCGACTTCCGACGCACGCAGTGGCTGTTCCTGGCCGTCGGGATCGCCGTGTCGGCCGCCTACGCGGTGAGTGCCGTCCTCGCCCGGCCAGACTGGGGACGCGCCGCCATCTCGCTGGT
>JAPVSP010000529.1:0-12091 GCA_047519685.1 Chloroflexota bacterium | reverse complement strand
CTAAGAACTGAATTTCACACCCAGGATGGGATTGTGCACGCCGTCAATGGCGTCTCGTTCTCTGTGGACGAGGGCGAGACTCTGGGGCTCGTCGGCGAGTCCGGCTGCGGCAAGACGACCGTCGGCCGCCTCCTGCTCCGCCTCATCGAGCCGACGGCGGGCCGGATCGTCTTCGACGGCCGCGACATCACGAAGGTCCAGGGACCCGCGCTGAAGCCGTATCGACGGCGGATGCAGATCATCTTCCAGGACCCGTTCGCGTCGCTCGACCCCCGCACGCCGATCGGCGACAGCATCGGCGAGGGGCTGCGCATCCATGGGCTGGGCAGCAGCCGGGAGCGGGCGGCCAAGGTCAGGCGGATCATGGACATGGTCGGCCTGGAGACCTACCACGCCCGGCGCTACCCCCATGAGTTCAGTGGCGGGCAGCGGCAGCGGATCGGGATCGCCCGCGCCCTCGTCCTGGAGCCCGACCTGGTGGTCTGCGACGAGCCGGTGTCCGCGCTCGACGTGTCGATCCAGGCCCAGGTCCTCAACCTGCTCAAGTCGCTCCAGCGCGAGCTGGGGCTGACGTACGTCTTCATCGCCCACAACATGGGCGTCGTCGAGCACATCAGCGACCGGGTCGCGGTCATGTACCTCGGCAAGATCGTGGAGGTCGCCGACCGGGCCACCCTGTTCAGCGAGGCCCAGCACCCGTACGCGCAGGCGCTGCTCTCCGCGGTGCCGGTGCCCGACCCCGAGCTGAAGCGCCAGCGCATCATCCTCCGCGGCGACGTCCCCTCCCCCGTCGACCCGCCGCCCGGCTGCCACTTCAACCCGCGCTGCCAGCTGCGGGCCGAGCTGGGGATGCCGGCGCGCTGCGCCGAGGAGGAGCCGGCCCTGCTGGACGCCGGCCGCGACCACCTCGTCGCCTGCCACTTCCGGCCCGAGGGCAGGGCGACGGCCTGAGTCCGTCCATGGGCGGGGCGACACCGAGCCGTCCATGGGGCGGCGCGACCGCCTCAGCCGTCCATGGGCGGAGCCGGCGGCGCTCCGGGAGGCGTGCGCGCGCTTCCGAGACCCGGCCCGTCCGACCGCCGGTCAGGCCAGCGGCTGCTCCTGCTCCGCGTTCTCCGACCCGGTCCGTGGCTCGGCGAGCGGGGACGCACCCGGCATCAGCGAGATGGGGCCCTGAGGAGCCGTCGGCGGGACCGGGGGATGCGCAGCAGCCTCGGCAGCCGCGGCCGCTCTGGCCTCGCCGGCGGCGGCCCGGGCGTCGGTGGCGGCCTGGCCGGCAGCGGCGGCCGCGGCTCGGCCGGCGACCTCCAGTGCCACGGCCTGCGCGACCACCGACTCCGGGACCTCCTCCGCCCAGTGGCAGGCGACCCGGTGGCCACCCGCGATCTCCCGGAACTCCGGGTCGATCGTCTCGCAGTTCTCCGGGTTGCCCAGGCGCTCGCGGAGCCAGCAGCGAGTGTGGAACCGGCAGCCTGACGGCGGCGCCGCGGGCGACGGGACATCGCCCTTGAGGACGATCCGCTTCTTGCGGATGCGCGGATCGGGATCGGGCACGGCCGAGAGCAACGCGACCGTGTACGGGTGGCGCGGGCGCGCGTACAGCTCATCGACGTCGGCGAGCTCGACGAGCTTGCCCAGGTACATCACCCCCACGCGGTCGCTGATGTACTGGACGACCGACAGGTTGTGAGCGATGAACAGGTAGGTCAGGTTGAACTCACGGCGCAGGTCGAGGAGCAGGTTGAGGATCTGGCTCTGGATCGACACGTCCAGGGCGGAGACCGGCTCGTCGCAGACGACGAACTCGGGGTCCAGCGCGAGGGCGCGGGCGATCCCGATCCGCTGCCGCTGCCCGCCGCTGAACTCATGGGGGTAGCGACGGGTGTAGTCGCGGCGCAGGCCGACGGCCTCGAGGTAGTCCTCGACGCGCTTGTCGCGGACCCGCCGCGCGCCCCAGTCGTTCTCCTTTGTCGCCTGCGCGACGAGACCCTCGCCGATGATGTCCGAGATCGGCATCCTGGGGTTCAGCGAGCCGACGGGGTCCTGGAAGATGATCTGCATCCGCCGTCGGAGCCGCTTCAGGTCCCGGCCCTTCTTGGCGAAGATCTCCTCGCCGCTGATCGACGCCGAGCCCTCGGTCGGCGGCTGCAGCCGGATGAGCGTCTTGCCCAGCGTGCTCTTGCCGCAGCCGGACTCGCCGACGAGGCCGAACACCTCGCCGCGATGGATCTCGAACGAGACCCCGTCGACCGCCTTGACGTCGGCCAGCTTGCGCCGGAGGAGCCCTCCGTAGATCGGGTAGTACTTCTTCAGGCCCCGGATGTCGATGAGGACCTCCGTCCCATCCATCCGCCGCTCCGGCCGCGCGGGGGCGCCGACCGGCATGGGCTCACTCATGCCCGGGCCTCGGCGGAGCGGCGGGGACGCGGCCGGGGCGGGATGGGCGAGCCGGGCGCCGGCGTGTACAGCCAGCAGGCCACGTCCGGCGGGTCGGCGTCCTGGATCCGCGGGTCGTTCTCGGCGCACGGCCCGAACGCATAGGGGCAGCGCGGCGCGAAGTTGCAGCCCCGCGGCATGTTGAAGGGATTCGGCACGGTCCCCTTGATCACGTTCAGTCGATGGCCGCGCATCCCGCGCGATGGGATCGAGGTGAGGAGCCCCTCGGTGTAGGGGTGCTTCGGGTTGAGCAGGACCTCGTCGACCGGGCCCTTCTCGACGATCCGGCCGGCGTACATGACGACGACGTCGTGGACCGTCTCGGCCACGACGCCGAGGTCGTGGGTGATCAGCATCAACGCCGCCCCGGTCCGGTCCTGGGCCTCCCGGATGAGCTCCAGGATCTGCGCCTGGATCGTCACGTCGAGCGCGGTCGTGGGCTCGTCGGCGATGAGCAGCTTCGGGTCGCACGACAGGGCCATGGCGATCATCACGCGCTGGCGCATGCCGCCGGACAGCTCGTGTGGATACTGCTTGACCCGGCGCTCCGGGTTGTTGATGCCGACCGAGCGGAGCGAATCCACGGCCTTGTCCCAGGCGTCCTTCTTCGAAAGCCGCTTGTGGACGATGACCGCCTCGGCGATCTGGTCGCCGACCGTGAACACGGGGTTCAGGCTCGTCATCGGCTCCTGGAAGATCATCGCGATGTCGTTGCCGCGGATCGAACGCATCTCCTCCAGCGGCATCGCGAGCACGTCGCGGCCCTCGAACAGCACCCTCGAGGGCGGTGCGTCGTCCAGCAGCCGCTTGACGTCCGGCGGCAGCTCGTCCGCGTTCCGGTCGGTCGGGATCCAGGTCGGCGGCGTGTCGTGGAGGCGCATGATCGACAGCGCGGTGACGCTCTTGCCGCAACCCGACTCGCCCACGACGCCGAGCGTCTGGCCGGGCCGGATGCTGAAGCTGACGCCGTCGACCGCCCGGACGATCCCGTCCATGACCTTGAAGTAGGTGCGCAGGTCCTGGACGTCGAGCAGGTAGTCGGTCACCGCCGTACCGGCCGCGTCGGCGGCCATCGTGGGTGCGGTCACGCGCTCACTCCCTGGATCGCGGGTCGAGGGCGTCGCGCAGCCCGTCGCCCATGAAGTTGATGGCGATGACCGTCAGGGCGATGAACATGCCCGGGAAGAAGGGCCACCACCAGTTCCCGACGGCCATCGTGTCCTGGCTGCTCGCCAGCGCGTTCCCCCAGCTGATGTCCTGGGCCTTCAGCCCGAAGTTCAGGAACGAGACGAAGGCCTCGAGGATGATCGCGTTGGCCACCAGCAAGGTGGCGGTGACGATGATCGGGCCGATGGCGTTCGGCAGGATGTGCCGGAACGCGATCCGGAGGTCGCCGACGCCCACCGCCCGCGCGGCCTGGACGAACTCCTGCTCGCGCAGCGAGAGGTAGAGGGCCCTGACCAGACGGGCGAGGCCCGGCCAGAGCAGGACCCCGAAGATCACGATGAGCGGGACCAGCTCGCCGCCGCCGAAGAAGCGGGCGGCGACCAGGACGATGAACAGGAACGGGATCGACAGGAAGAGGTCGACGATCCGCATCAGGATCCCGTCGACGCGACCTCCGAAGTAGCCCGCGATGGCCCCGACGAACGTGCCGATCCCGACCGAGATGACCATCGTCGTGACGCCGATGAGCATCGACAGCCGCGCGCCGTTGGCGACCAGGACCCAGACGCTCCGCCCGGCCCCGTCCGACCCGAATGGCGGCAGCTGGAACGGGCTGAACCCCTGCGGTCCCGGCAGGTCGCTTCGCAGCGACAGCGGGTCGTATGGCCACAGGATGGGGCCGAAGATCGCCAGGAAGACCATGAACCCGAAGGTGACCGCGCCGACCATCGCGAGCTTGTGCCGCTTGTAGCGCCGCCAGGCCAGCTGCCACTGGTTGAGCGACTCGAGGGCCACCTCGAAGTCCGCGCTCCCGGGGGGCGCGGCGGAGGCGGCGTGGGCGACGGTCTCGACCTCGGCGGCCGGCGTGATGGGCTCGCTGGTCATCGTCAGTCGTATCGGATGCGCGGATCGACGATCGCGTAGATGACGTCGGCCATGAGGTTCGCCAGCAGCACCAGGATCGAGGTCACGAGCAGCAGGCCCATGAGGACGAAGTAGTCGCTGCCGTTGATCGATTCGATGAACAGCCGGCCCATCCCGGGCCAGGTGAAGATCGTCTCGGTGACGATGGCGCCCGAGAACAGGAACGGCAGCTCGAGCGCGACGTTCGTCACGATCGGCAGGAGGGCGTTGCGGAAGGCGTGCTTGCCGATGACCGCGCGCGATCCGAGCCCTTTCGCCTTGGCGGTGCGGACATAGTCCTGGTTCAGCGACTCGAGCATCGACGCTCGCACGAACCGGCTGTCACCGGCGATGCTGACCGCGACGAGCGTGATGACCGGCAGGATGAGATGGCGGCCGATGTCGACCATCGCGCCCAGGGGGTTGGCCCCGAACTGGGTCCAGAACTGGGGCGTGTTGAACGGCGACCAGGCCCGTGGGGTGACGATGCCGCCGGTCGGCAGGATCCGCAGCGAGACGCCGAAGGTGAAGATGAGGATGAGGCCGAACCAGAACGTCGGCAACGAGTAGAAGACGTAGCTCAGGAACGTCACCGTCTGATCGAACAGCGAGTATCTGTGCACGGCGGCGTAGACCCCGAGCAGGATCGCGATGCCCACCCAGAGGATCAGCGCGGTCGTCGTGAGGAGCAGCGTCGCCGGGATCCGCTCGAGGATCAGGTCGGTCACCGGTCGGCCGGAGGTGATCCCGAAGCCGAGGTCGCCGTGGATGACCCCGTTCGTCCCGCCGCCGAGGCCGGCCGGCAGGAAGTTCAGGCCGCCCTGATCGGAGAAGAAGACGTCGGGGAACCTGTCACGTCCGCAGTTCAGGATCCCGAACCAGCCGCCGAACTCCTTCGCGATGGTGATCGGGGTGGTCTCGCGGGAGAGGCACCAGCGCCTCAGCCAGGCGTCGATCTGCTCCTGGGTGATCCGCTTGTTGCCCTGGAACTGGGCCTGCGGGCCGCCGGGCGCGAGCTTCATCAGCATGAAGCTCAGGAGGATGATCCCGAACAGCAGGGGTAGCAGCGCGATGGCTCGCCGGACGATGTATTTGGTCACCGGGCCCCGTGCCTCCTCCTCACGACGGTGGTCCGTCTG
The DNA here is from genome assembly GCA_047519685.1 of Chloroflexota bacterium. Taxonomy (GTDB): domain Bacteria; phylum Chloroflexota; class Limnocylindria; order Limnocylindrales; family CSP1-4; genus JAPVSP01. The sequence goes on along the minus strand of JAPVSP010000529.1, from coordinate 6,446 downwards.
GAAGCTGTGGTCGCGGCACTTCGGCCTGGCGCGGATCCCCGGCAAGCACCCGCGGCGAACCGACCTGCCTCGGTGGGCTGGAGTATAGCGAGGCGGCGGCCGGAGCCACCCGGCCGCCGCCTGCTGCTGTCAGGCCGAGGATCTAGCTCGTGACGAACCAGTCCTCGACGTTCCACATGTCGGATGCGGTCCCAGGGTTCTGGAAGAAGTTCTGGAGCCGCGTCGAGACACCGCGGACCGCCGAGCGGTAGTACAGCGGGATCTCGGGCACGAGGGTGGTGTAGATCTGCTGGATCTTGTAGGCCGCCTCGACCTGGTCCTTCGGGTTGATGGCGTCCTTGAGGACGTTCAGCGCCGCGTCCATGTCGGGGTTGCTCAGCCGGAGGTAGTTGTAGCCGTTGCCCTTGTTGGCGTCGGTCGGGATCTGGTCGGTCGAGTAGCTGTAGTAGTAGTCGCCGAACAGGTCGAACGCGAGGACGTACGCGAACTCGGACGTGTCGTACTGCCCGTGCGACAGGTTGCACTTCGTGTCGGCGGCGACGTCCGGCCAGTTGGCGAACAGGACCTTGGTCGAGTCGACGAAGTTCAGGTTGAGCGTGATGCCGATGGCCTGGAAGGCCTTGGCCAGGAACTGCCCGCTCGTCTTGCGGACGGCCGCCGTCGACGTGCAATGCTCGAAGACGAGCGGCTTGCCCGACTTCGGGTCGACGCGGACGCCGTCGGTGCCCTTGGTGTAGCCCGCGTCATCGAGCATCTTGTTCGCGCCGGCGAGGTCGAACGTCGCGCAGGTGGGGTTCGGCAGCGCCCAGTAGTTGAGCCCCGGGACGGCGTTGATGCACGGATTGTCCTGCGGCACCGGGTAGCCGGGGAAGATGGTCTGGTAGAGCGCCTTCTTGTCGATCGCCATCGCCATCGCGGTCCGGAGCTTGACGTCCTGGAGCGCCACGGCGCCCTTGCCCTGGCCGAGGCCGGCCTCGTTCATGTCGAGGTGCTCGTACTCCCAGGCGGGCTGGATGATCGCCTTGCCGACCGTCGGGTCGACGTCCTTGATCGCCGTGTAGTCGGCCGTCTGGAGGTCGAGCGCGAGGTCGATCTCACCGGCCTTGAAAGCCGCGATCTCGCCGTCCTTGTTGTCCGGGAAGGACTTGAAGGTGACCTTGTCGAGGTAGGCCGGATGGTCGCGGGCGGCGGTCCAGTTGTCGTTCCGGGCCATCTCGATGGTGTCCGGCGACGCGGTCGTGTACTTGAACGGGCCGTTCACGGGGACGCTGGCGATCGCCGCCGAGAGCGGGTACGTCTTGTTCGCGTCCTTGATCGCGAAGGGCTTGATGTAGTGCTCGGGCAGCGGCGGGTTGCCGCCGATGGTGCCGAGCCAGCCGGCGAACTTCTTGGCGAAGTGGAAGTCCGCGGACAGGCCGTCGGCCGAGACGTCGACCTTGTCGATCTGCTCCCAGCCGAGCGTGTTGATGCCAGTCTGGCCCGTGTCGTTGACCCACTGCCAGGTGAACTTCCAGTCGTTCATCGTGAGCGGCTGGCCGTCCGACCACTTGAGGTTCGGCTTGAGGGTCGCGTGGACCGTGAAGCCATTACCGGTGGCATCCGTCTTCACGGAATCCTTGAAGGTGATGTTCGCGGCGGCCAGGTCGGGGTACCAGTGGCCGTCGGACGAGACGTTCAGCAGGGCCCGGGTCGTGATCGCCAGCACCTCGCTGTTGGCGAACGCGTTCGAGAAGTAGTAGTTGAGCTGGTTCGGCGCCTGCCACTCGCCGATGACCACCGAGCCGCCGGCCTTGCCGGTCGTCGGCTTGTAGTTGATCGCGTAGAGCAGCTGGTCGTAGTCGACCGGCGTCGGGGACGGCGCCGCGCTGGGGGACGCTGGGGCCGAGGGCGACGCGCCCGTGCTCGCCGCAGCCGACGGCGAGGGCGACGCCGCGCCCTGGCACGCTGCGAACACGATCGCGGTGCTCGCCAGCAGCCCGAACAAACCTTTCCGCATCAATGGTCCTCCCTAACCGGTTGGTACCCCTGACTCCCTGGTCGACCGGCCGTCGTCGCGCTCCGTCCCCATCCTCCCTGGGCGCCCCCCGGCAGGGGCGACTCCGCCGGCACGGCTGACGGGGGTGGAGATGAGCGCGGGGGTCGGGCGGTCGTTGCGCTCCGCACACTATGCGGACGGCCCTCGGCAGTGTCAAACCGAGGTGACATGCGCCTCGCAGCCGCTCTTCCGATCCACCTCCTCCTTCACCTGCTGCGGACGAGCGTCAGGCGACGCGCGTCGCGGGGGGTTTCGACTCGTCGAGATCGACGTGCACGGGCAGGCCGTCCGGGCCCGACCAGCGGGTCGCGTCGGGCGGCGCGGCCGGCTCCGGAGCGGCCGGGGCCGCCGGGGCGGGGATACGCGTGGCGCGCCAGTGGTCGAAGACCATGGACTCGGCGCGATCCTCGGCCATCCGGAGCTCGCTGAAGATCGTGGGCTGTGTGCCGGCCTCCTGCAGGTACCCGCCGACCGGCTGCCAGAGGGCCCGCGGAGCGAGGATCGTCGCGGCCAACCCGGCCCCGACGGCAAGGCCGGCGAGGGACGTCCGCCAGCGCCAGACCTGCGCCCTCCGGACGACCCGGGCGCGAAGCCGGGGCCAGGCGTCGGCGGGCGGCTCGGCGCGACCGGCCTCCGCCTGCAACCGGCGGAGCGCCACGATCGCCAGGAACGTCGCCTCGATCTCCTCGCGGCAGGCTGGGCAGCGATCCAGGTGATCGAGCGCCTCGGCGGTCACGTCGTGGGGATCGTGGCGGTCGGCGAAGTCGATCAGGCGGTCGCGATGCCGGTCGCACGGGGAGGTGAACGGTCGGATGGCCATCACCGCGTCTCCGCCACTCGCAGCCCGTCCGCCTCGAGGTCCTCGACCCCGTAGGCGCCGCCGAACCGCCGATCGCGCTCCAGCTCCGCGCGCAGCGAGCGCAGGGCGTAGTGCAGACGGCTCTTCACGGTGCCGAGGCGGAGGTCGAGCAGCTCGGCGGTCTCCTGGAGCGACAGTCCGTGCAGGTAGTACAGGACGACCACGTGCTGGTGCTTGAGCGGCAGAGCGGCGATGCGGTCCCGGACGATCCGACGGAGCTCCTGGCGCTCGGCGCGCTCCGCCGGCTCGACCGCGCCGTCCGGCAGCTCGGCCGCCGCCGTGTCCCCGATCGGCTCCGATGGCAGGCGCCGCCGGCCCAGGCGCGAGTAGCACAGGTTGAGCGCGACGCGATGGAGCCACGGGAGCGGCGACACGTCCGCGTTCAGCGTCGCCCGTCGCTGCCAGGCTCGCGCGAAGGTGTCCTGGAGGATCTCCTCGGCGGCGTGCCGGTCGCCCGTCAGGCCGAACGCGGTCCGGTAGATCGGGGTCCGATAGCGCTCGAAGAAGCTCTCGAAAGCGTCCAGGTCGTCCGCCTGCATCCGCCGGACGAGCTGGGGGTCCCGCATCCGCCGGGCGCCGTCCGCATCCACGTCAGGTTCGGTCCTCTGCACGCGCGGTCCATCGGCCCCCTGCTATCACGATACGCGCCCGGACGGGGCGAGGTTCATCCGACCGCGGCGAGAGGAGCCGTCGGGCACGACCCGGCTCGTCGCTCAATCCGGACAGGGTGTCTCCATCCCGGCCATCGGACGCCAGCGCAGATTGGGCTGCCTGGCCGCCGTGGCCTCGTCAAGTCGGCGCACCGGGGTGGTGTGCGGCGCCTGGCGAACCAGCTCGGGCGTCTCCCTCGCCTCCCTGGCGATCGCGATCAATGCGTCGGCGAACGCATCGAGCGACTCGAGCGTCTCGGTCTCGGTCGGTTCGATCAGCATCCCCTCCTCGACGGTCAGCGGGAAGTAGATCGTCGGCGGATGGAACCCGTAGTCGAGCAGTCGCTTGGCGACGTCCAGGGTCCGGACCCCGGTCGCCTTCTTGAGGCTGGCCGCGGAGGCGACGAACTCGTGATTGCAGGGCCGCTCGAAGGGGATGTCGAACGAACCCTCCGCCGCCAGCCGGCGCTTGATGTAGTTGGCGGCCAGGACCGCGTCGTCGGACACCTGCGCCAGCTCCGGGCCATGGGCGCGGATGTACGCGTACGCGCGGATGAGGACACCCGTGTTGCCGACGAAGCTGCGCATCCGGCCGATCGCGGTCGGTCGCTCCGCCCAGCGCTCGAGGCGGAACCGGCCATCCGGCTCGCGCAGGACACGGGGGATCGGCAGGAACGGGACCAGCCTCTCCCCAACCCCGACGGGTCCGGCGCCCGGACCGCCGCCGCCGTGCGGCGTGCTGAACGTCTTGTGCACGTTGAAGTGCATGACGTCGAACCCGGCCTCGCCCGGCTTGAACCGACCCATGATGGCGTTGAGGTTCGCGCCGTCCATGTAGGCCAGGGCGCCGGCCCCGTGGACCGCATCGAGCAGCTCGCCGATCCTCGACTCGAACAGCCCGAGCGTCGACGGGTTGGTGATCATGACGGCGGCCGTCCGGGGCCCGAGAGCGGCGCGGAAGCGATCGACGTCGACGCCCCCGTCGGCGGCGGAGGGGACGTTGACGGTCGTGAAACCGGCCATCGACGCGGTCGCCGGGTTCGTGCCGTGGGCGGAATCCGGCACGAGCACCTCGGTCCGCTCGAGGTCTCCCCGGCTCCGGTGATACGCCCGGACCATCAGGATCCCGGTGAGCTCGCCCTGTGCCCCGGCCGCGGGCTGGAGCGTCACCGCCCGCATCCCGCTGATCTCGGCCAGCAGACCCTCCAGCTCCCAGAGGAGCTCGAGCGCGCCCTGGGCGATCTCGTCGGGGGCCTGAGGGTGGAGGTTGGCGAAGCCCGGCAGTCGCGCGGCCCACTCGTTCAGCTTGGGGTTGTACTTCATGGTGCACGAGCCGAGCGGATAGAAGCCCGTGTCGACCGCGTGGTTCAGCTGGCTGAGGTTGACGTAGTGGCGCGTGACCTCGGGCTCGGACAGCTCCGGCAGCGCCGGCGGGATCGTGCGCCGATGCACGGCGGGGATCCGATCGAGCGAGCCCTTCGGCGGGTGCGGGATCTTGCCGCCTCCCCGACCCGGCCGTGACAGCTCGAACAGCGTGGGCTGGGTCTTCTCGCCGGTGACGCTCATCGGGCGCGTCCGGTGGCCGACGCCGCCGCCTCCCTGGTCGCCGCGCCGCCCGACCCGCGCTGGAGCTCCTCCCCGAGCGCCCAGGCGAACAGCGCGATCTCGTCCGATGTCGTGACCTCGGTCGCACAGACCAGCAGGCCGTCGGCGAGCGCCGCATCGCCGGGCTCGGCCTCGGCGAGCGGCAGGCCGGCGAGGACCCCGTGCCCGAGCAGGCGACGGTGCACCTCGAGCGCGTCCGGGACGTGCACCGCGAACTCGTTGAGGTACGGCCCCGGGTGCAGGCGGGGCGCACCGACGGCCGCGAGCGCCGCCTCGAGCTCGGCGGCCCTGGCCGCTCCCAGCGCCGCGACGTCCCGGAGGCCGTGCGGGCCCACTGTCGCGAGATAGACCGAGGCCGCGAGGGCGAGCAGCGCCTGGTTCGTGCAGATGTTCGAGGCCGCCCGCTCGCGTCGGATGTCCTGCTCACGGGCGCGGAGCGTCATCACGTAGGCGCGCTTCCCGTCGACATCGGTCGTGAGCCCGACGAGGCGCCCCGGGATCTGCCGGACCAGCGCGTCGGTCGAGGCCAGGATGCCCAGATACGGCCCGCCGTAGCCGAGCGGGATCCCGAGCGGCTGTCCCTCGCCGGCGGCGATGTCCGCCCCGTACATGCCGGGCGGCTCGAGGACCGCGAGGCTGACCGGCTCGACGACAGCGACGAAGAGCGCGCCGGCGGCGTGGGCCAGCCGGCCGATCTCGGACATCGGCTCGAGGAGCCCGAGCAGGTTCGGCTGGGCCGCGATGACCCCGGCCACGGGTCGCTCCGGATCGGCGAGCAGCCGCTCGAGCGCCGCGAGGTCGGTCGTCCCCGCCGCGGGGCCCTCCGCGACGAGCGGGATCTCGTCGAGCTCGAGGGCGCCGCCGGTGAAGTAGGTGGCCACCGTCTCGCGGTACTGGCGGTGGATCGCCCGCGACACGAGGACGCGCTCTCGCCGGGTCGCCCGGCAGGTCATGAGCGCCGCTTCGGCCGTCGCCGCCGCGCCGTCATAGTGCGAGGCGGAGACGACGTCCATCGCGGTCAGCTCGGCGACGAGCGATTCGAACTCGTAGATGCTCTGGAGCGTGCCCTGGCTGACCTCGGGCTGGTACGGCGTGTAGGCCGTGTACCACTCCCCGCGGAGGAGGATCTGGTCCACGACGGGCGGCACGTAGTGTCGGTAGGCGCCGGCGCCCAGGAAGCTCGCGAGGTCGGTCCGATCGCGGGCGGCGAGGCGAGCCAGCCGGGCCGCCAGCTCGAGCTCCGGCTCGGCCGGCGGCAGCCGCAGCCCGTGCGCCCGCAACTCGGGCGGGATGTCCG
>JAPVSP010000528.1:0-6691 GCA_047519685.1 Chloroflexota bacterium | reverse complement strand
TGGTCGCCGGAGCCCGCGCGATCGGCCTCGCCTGACGCGCCCGGCGGCCCGACACGGCATCAGGTGGGGCCGAAGGACACAGCTTCTCTGCACTTGTCGACACTTGACACCATCGGCGCCGCGCAGCAACACAGGCGACGGCTACACTGCACCATGCACATCACGGCCGGACCGCACCGGACGTCGAGGGCACCGACACCGGGACCGTTCCGTGGGGGGACAGGAGACGTCGGATGAAACGCGTGACGTGGTCTCGGTTCGGGGCGCTGGTCACGGCAGCGACGGTCGCGGGGGTCTTGCTGACGACGACGGCTGGAGCGGGCCTCGGCGCGAACACCCGCCTCATCTACTTCGGAGCCCCGCCGGAGGTCTGCCCGACCGGCCTGTACTGCGGCGGCGGGATCGATCCCGCGACGGGCCTGCCGATCCAGGGGATCGAGGTCTACTCGCCGCTCACCGTCACGACGACGACGGCCACCGGCAAGCTCGTCGGGTACCGCCTGATGATCCAGAACCTCGGCGGCCAGACCCTGACCCACGTCGTCGTGCTGGGCGGCGCGCTCGCCGGGCTGACCACCAACCCGCTGTTCCCGCCACCGACGGTCGGGCCAAGCCTGCCGACCGGGTTCACGTACGACGCTGTCTACCAGGTCTCGGGGCCGGCACCCGCCTGCACGATCTCGAGCTCGTCGTCGACGTCGCCGAACGACAGTCTCCGTTGCGACTTCGGCAACATCAAGGCCGGGGCGACACCGACGATCATCCTCGTCGTGATGCGCACCCCGACGACCTCGCAGCTACTGAGCGATCCCTACCGGCCACAGCCCTGGAACGAGCTCCAGCTGAACGAGGGTTCCTCGAGCAGCGGCTCGAACATCGACAGCTTCTACGCGGTCGGCCAGGAGCTCGGCATCACCGTCACGGCGTCGCTGTCGAGCTATGTCGAGTCGTTCGTCGCGCCTCCCGGCGGCACCCTCGTCAACGTCGATTCGTTCGTCGCGACGACGAGCGCGCTGGCGGTCACCAGAGTCGGCGTGCCCGCGCGGCCAAACGGCGACGACAGCCGGATCGACGTGTCGGGCAACGCCACCGATAGCGTGACGTGCGCGACCGTCTACACCTGCTTCGGCGTCGACACCCTGGTCACCGTCACGACGCCGGTGAACATCGTGGACGGCGCCGGTGCGCCAGACGTGTTCGGCGTCGTCGACCCGAACGATCCGACGAAGTGGCTCGTCCCGCCGCTCCAGCTCGACTTCCGCTGGGACGCGTCCGAGATCCCCGGCAAGGTCAACACCCGGAACCTCCAGGTCGTCCACGACGGCGTCGTCGTCTCGACGTTCTGCGCGACCGTCCCGCCGACCCCCGGCCAGCTCCTGCCCTGCCGGACCGCGGCGGTGAAGTTCTCGGACAAGGACCTCGGCGTCACCGTCTACGCGCCGACCAACGGGAGCTGGAAGCCGGGCTACTGATCAGGTCGCCGCCCCTTCGGCCGGCTCGGTCGTCGCCATCCGGCGGGCGATCGCCTCGGTCGACACGACATCGCCCTTGCGGCGGTAGAGCCCGTGCGCCTCGGTCAGCCGCGCACCCGCCTCCTCCGGGTGGCCCGCCAGCGCGAGGACCTCGGCCTCGTCGGCGAGCGCGTCGGCAAGCGTCACCGGGCCATCCGTCTCTCGCGCCCGGGCGACGGCATCCGCCGCGAACGCCAGCGCCTCGTCCGTCCGACCCCCTCGGCCGGCGATCTTCGCACGGGCCGAGCGCCACAGCACCTGTGACATGACATCGTCCTCGCCGGTCAGCTCCTCGGCGACACGGCTGATCGACTCGGCCTCCGCGAGCTTGCCCTGCGCGTACAGGACGTGCGACAGCCCGGCGGCGACCGTCGAGAGGAAGTACTTCTCGCCGATGCTCTCGAGCACGGCGATGTCCCGGCGGAGCCCACGCTCGGCCGCGGCCGGGTCGCCCGCCAGCATCTCGATCCGCCAGGAATCCGTCGCGAGCGCCGCGGCGAGCACCTTGCGACCGAGTTCCATCAGGGAGCCCCGCGCGCGCTCGATGAGCCCGCGGGCCCGATCGAACTGCCCGTCCATCGCGAGCAGCTGGGCGAGCTGGGCGTTGACCAGCGCCTCGGTGCCCCGGTCGCCGCGCGCCTCGGCGGCGATCTGCTCGCAGCGGGCGACCGCCGCGCGGACCGGGGTCGGACCGAGGTAGGCGGCGAGGGCATAGGAGGACGCGCCTCCAAGCTCGGATCGGAGGTCGCCGGCGAGCTTCGCGTGCTCCAGCGACCGCTCGGCCGCCTCCACCGCCAGGCCGTACTGGCACTCCGTCCCGTGGACCCAGGTCAGGAGCCGGTAGGCGCGGGCCAGGCCCGAGTGATCGGCCACCGATTCGAAGAGCGGGATCGCCGCCTCGGTCTCCTTCAGCACCCGCGCGTTCCAGCCCTCCGCCCCCTCGCGCAGGTTCTCGATGAACAGCCGGACGAGCCGGGCCTCAGCCGCGAGCACGTCGTCGGAGAGCTCCTCGGCCACCTGCAGCGTGGCGTCGATGACCCGCTCCGCCTCGTCGAGCTCGCCGAGCTCCCAGAGCGTCTCGGCGAGGTACGGGAGCAGCGGGAGGCGGTCCGGATCGTGCGGCTCGAGCAGCGAGGTCGCCCGGCGGAAGAGGTTCGCAGCAGCGTGCATGTCGCCGCGGACGTAGGCGCGACGCGCCGCCGACGAGAGGCGACGGGCCGCGTCCTTCCCGACGCGGATCCCCTCCTCGTCGAGCGGTCCGAGCTCGGCGCGGTACCGGTACGCCTGCTCGAGGTGGTAGCCCAGGATCTCCTCGAACTCGAGCGCGCGCTGGCGGTCGGCGTTGACCCGGTCGGCCCAGGCGACGAACCGCTCGTGGAGCGTCGCCCGGGTCCGCTTCAGCAGCGTGTTGTACGCCGCATCGCGGATGAGCAGGTGCTGGAAGCGGTAGCTGTCCGCCTCGCCCGCGGACGGCGGGACCGGATGCACGACCTGCTTGCGGGTCAGCGCGTCGAGGTGGATCGGGACATCCGGGCGGACCGGGTCCGGGACGAGCGCCTCGACGGCGGGCTCGGGAAACGTGATGCCGATGACCGAGGCCGGCTCGATGAGCGCCCGCTCCTCGCCGCCGAGCTGGTCGAGCCGGGCCGCCAGCAGCGCCTGGATCGAGGGCGGCACGGCGATCTCCCCGGCCTCGTCGGCGGCGACCCAGACCCCGTCCTCCCGCCGCACGACGCCGCTGTCGATGAGCATCGAGAGCATCTGCTCGACGAACAGCGGGTTGCCCTCGGCGGCTCCGACGATCCGCTCCCGGACACGCTCCGGCAGCCGGGCCCGGCCGAGGAGGTTATCGACGATCCGGGTCGAGTCGGCATCGCCCAGCGGCGACAGGGCGATCCGGGCCGCCCGCCGCCGCTCGCCCCAATCGGCCCGGGCCTCGAGGAGCTCGTGTCGCGACGAGCAGAGCAGCAGCACCGGGACCTCGGACAGGTTGTCGAGCACGTGGTCCAGGAACTCGAGCAGCGTCGGCTCGGCCCAGTGGATGTCCTCGATGACGACGATCACGGGACCACGCCGGCCGAGGATCTCGAGGAACCGCCGCACGCCCCAGAACAGCTCGCTGACGGGGAACTGGGCCGCCGTCAGGCCGGCCGCCGAGGCCACCCGGACCTCGACCTCCCGCTCGCCGAGGAGCGTCAGGAGCTTGGACCGGGCCGCCTCGGGCGGGTCGTCGTCGCGGATCCCGGCCGCGGCCCTGGCGACCTCGACGATCGGCCAGAAGGTGATGCCCTCGCCGTAGGGCAGGCAGTGGCCACGGAGGACCAGCACGCCCGCCGGTGCCGTCTCGACGAACTCGCGGATCAGGCGCGACTTGCCGACGCCGGCGTCCCCGACCAGCGTGACCATCCGGGGCCCGTTCTGGGCGATCGACTCGGTGAACATCCGTCGGAGCACGCCGAGCTCGGCATCCCGACCGACGATGGGCGCGTCGACTCGTCGCGCCCGGCCCTCCGTGACGTCGCGGACCGCGAGCAGGCGGTAGGCCGGTACGCGGTCGGCCTTGCCCTTCAGCTCGAGCGGCTCGACCGGCACGACCTCCACGGCGTCCCTGACGAGGCGGTAGGTGAGCTCGCCGATGAGGATCTCGTCGGCCGGAGCGGCCTGCTCGAGCCGCGCCGCGGTGTTCACCGGGTCGCCGGTGACCAGGCGCTGGCCGGTGACGGGGTCGCCGGCGACGACCTCGCCGGTGTTCACCCCGGTCCGGTTCGCCAGCGCGACGCCGTACCGGCGCTGGAGGTCGGCGTTGAGCGCCCCGAGCGCCCGTTGCATCCCCGCCGCCGCCTTGACGGCGCGCAGCGCGTCGTCCTCGTGGAGCGTCGGCAGGCCGAAGACGGCCATGATGGCGTCGCCGATGAACTTCTCGATCAGGCCACCGTGGCGTTCGATCTCGGCGCTCATCGTTTCGAAGTAGCGCGACATGACCTCGCGCAGGGCCTCGGAGTCGAGCGCCTCGCCGAGCGAGGTCGAACCCTTGAGGTCCGAGAAGACGATCGTGACGGTCTTGCGCACCTCGTGGGGCGGCAGCGCCGGCGCCAGCGCCGCCCCGCAGTACCCACAGAGGCGGAACTTCGCCGGGTTCTCCTCGCCGCAGGTCGGGCAGGTGACCACGGGCGGAGTCTACGTCCCGTCGGTCGAGGTTCGACCGCCCGGTCGGGCGACGTCGGCGATGAACGCCTCCAGCAGGATCGCGGCCCAGAGCATCGCCTCGTCGGCGAGGAACAGCCCGAATCGGCCCCGGTACGGCCGGAGGCCGGGCGCCCGACCGTCGTACACCTCGATGACCGTGCCGTCACGCTCGACCAGGGCCCGGTAGGCGTCGACGACGGGTGCGGCCGCGGCCGGATCGGCCCGCTCCATGAGCCGCAGGTACATCGAGCCCAGCGAGGTCCAGACCGCGGTCCCCTGGTAGTCGGGCACCAGGCGCCGCTGGACGGGGTCCTCGATCGCGGGATCCCGACGCGCCGCGTACCGGAGCGGCAGCGGGTCGGCGAGCCCGGCCGCCCGAGCGGAGGCCAGCGCGCTCGCGAGCCCGAGGGGATCCGGGACGACCTCGAAGAAGAACGGGGCCACGGTCGAGTCGCCGGTCACGACGTCCCCGTCGGCGCGGTCGACGAAACGGTCGCCGCGCCAGAAGCGGCTGACGAGGCGCTCGACGGCGCCCGCCCCGATCGGCGATGGGAACCAGCCGGTCTCACGGAGGTGCCGGTCGAGGAGCGCGACCATGGTGTTCGCGTAGGCGTTCGAGCGGCCGCGGACCGTGTCGCGGTGGGTCGAGAAGGCGCGGTCGTCGCGGACGAGGCCGGTCACGGGGTCGACGACGACGTCGGCGTACCGCCGGACCTCGGGCCCGAGCCACGCCGCGTGCCGCTCGACGAGGTCGTCGGCGCCGAGGACCCGGAGGGCGTGGAGCAGGAGCGGCAGAGAGTCCACGCCGTACGTCCAGACGTCGCGCGGCCGGCGACCGTCGAAGACCGTCGTCGTGACCCGGCCCGCCTCGGTCCACGCGTCGAGCATCCAGGCGAGGCTCGCCCGGACGCGCTCGGCCCAGCCCAGCCGGACGAGCGACGGTGCCGCGAACCCGAGGTCGCGGGTCCACGCCTGGCGGAAGTGACCGCCCGAGGCGGCGAGGTACTCCCCCGTCCAGCACGAGTCGATGGCCGACCGGCAGATCGCCTCGGCGTCGCCGCCGAACCGGTGGACACCGAGGAGACGCCGCCGCACGATCCGCAGCTCCGAGCCGACGTAGGCCCCGATGAGCGCCGGGTCCAGCTGGGCGCGGAGGCTCACGGGTCAGCCCCGCCTCGCGTCCACCTCGACCTCGACGAGGAGCGACGGATCGATCAGCCGGGAGACCTCGACCATGGTCGCCGCCGGTCGGACGTCGGCGAACAGCTCACCGTGGACCTCCAGGAGCGGCTCGGCGGCCGCCTCGATGTCGGTCACGAACATCCGCGTCCGGACGACGTCCGCCAGGCTGAAGCCCACCTCCGCGAGCGCGGCCGCGGCGATCCCGAAGGCCGCCCGCGCCTGCGCGCCCACGTCGCCCGGATGCATCGATCGGCCGTCGGGCCCGGCGTCGGTCGTGCCGGCGACCCAGCACGAATCGGCGACGGCGATCGCCCGGCTGTAGCCACCGCGCGCCTCCCACGGGCCACCCGAGCCGGCCCGCCGACGAACGGCGTCGCCCATCGCCCGATCAGCCCGCGCGCCAGGACGCGACGACCGGGTCACGGGCGATCGCCAGCAGCAGCCCGGCGAGCAGCTCCGTCCGCGGGACGATCGAGTCGACCTCGAGGTACTCCTCCGGGGAGTGGTCGAGGCCGCCGATCGGCCCGAGCCCGTCGATGGTCGGGACGCCCAGGCCGGCGGTCGTGTTCGCGTCCGAGGCGCCACCCGTCGACGCGTCGTCGAGCGTGAAGCCGAGGCGGGCCGCGACGCCCGCGGCCAGGTCCACCAGCCGGCCGGAACGCTCGAGCTTCTCCATCGGCCAATGCCGGCCCGTCTCCTCGACGTCGACCCGGATATCGGGCACGGCGGGGGCCGCCGCCAGCTCGCGGATGGCCGCGTCCACCGCGACCAGCGAGTCGCGCGAGACCGCCCGGACATCGACCTCGAGGGCG
>JAPVSP010000527.1:0-14780 GCA_047519685.1 Chloroflexota bacterium | reverse complement strand
CCTACGCCGGACGCCTCGCGGTCACCGTGCGGGTCGACGCAGACCAGTTCCCTGACCTCGAGGTGCTGTCGGGCGCCATGGAGCGGGACTGGCAAGCGCTGGCCGGATCGGAGGCGCCCGCCGCGTGCTGCCAGCGACCTCCGGACCCTCCGATGCCGGCTCCTCCTAGTTGCGCCGGACCGGGAGCTCCGCGGCGTCCGGCGTGAAGACACGCAACCGCTGCTCGAGATAGGCGACCTCGCGCGCCAGGACGTTGGCGAGGTCCACCAGGCGCTCCTCGGTCGTGTCGGCCTCGAGCAACGCCTGGCGGTGCGGGAGATCGAGCTCGACGATCCCGGCCAGGAGGTACGACAGCAGCGTCGGGTCGGCCGGGATCGCGACGTCGGCCGCGGCGAAGGACTCGGTCGCCCCCTCCTGCGTGGCGTCCGCCCCCCGCGCCGCGCCCTCCGGCGCCTGACGAGCCTCCGGTCCGCTCGCTTTCATGGCGCCCGTCCCGGACCCCGGCGTCGCGGTGCCCTCCCTGGGGCCCTCGGCCGCCTCGTCCTCCTCGGCCAGCTCGCGGACCCGCTGCACGTAGCGGACGAACCGGCGGGTCACGAGCCGCGATAGCCGGCGGGTCCGAGGCTCATCGCCGAGCTGGTCCTCGACCGGCTCGACGCGGGCGACCAGGTACGGCTCGCGGCCCACGAACACCTCCGCGACCCGGAAGCGCCCGGTACCGACCGCGACGAGGTCGTAGCGGCCGTCCGCCAGCGTGTCGGCATCACGGATCTCGGCGAACGTCCCGACGGCGGCGATCGCGAGGTCGCCACTGCCGACCTCGCGGCCATCGCGGATCCAGACGACGCCGAACGGCGAGCCCGCCGCCAGGCAGCGTCCGACCATCAGCCGATAGCGCGGCTCGAACACGTGCAGCGGGAGCGCGATCCCGGGGCAGAGGACGGTGTGGAGCGGGAACAGCGGAACGTCCATCGCTTGGATCCCATCGTGAGGCCGCGAGACGGTGAAGCCGCCGGGAGGACCGGCGGCTCCTCGACGTGCGTCCGCCCGACGGCGGATGCCGGGCCGGTCAGTGGGCGCAGCTCCGCGGCGAGCCCGCCTCGTCCGACGTGCGGAAGCTCGAGCCGCACCCGCAGGCGGCGACGGCGTTCGGATTGTTGACGGTGAAGCCGGCGCCCATCAGCGTGTCGACGTAGTCGATCTCCGAGCCCTGCAGGTACTGCACGCTGTTCTGGTCAACGTAGACGCGGATCCCGCTCGCCTGGAGGACCCGATCCTCGGCCGTCGGTGCGTCCTCGAGCATCATCCCGTAGCGGAAGCCCGAGCAGCCACCGGAGTACACGTAGACCCGGAGCCCGATCGCCGGGTTCGTCTCTTCCTTCGTCAGCTCCTGGAGCTTCGCCGCGGCGGCGTCGGTGAGGCTGACGACGGTGGGCTGCGACTCGATCATCCTGGGACGCCCTCCTTGGGACGGGACTGCTGCGCGGGCGCGGCGACGTCACGCGCATCGTACGGTCGCCCGCGAGTTTCGACAAGCATGCTCGTCGAAACCGCGAGCTCAGTCATCGATGCGCTCGATGATGGTCGCGATGCCCTGCCCCACTCCGATGCACATCGTGGCCAGGCCGTAGCGGCCGCCGGTCCGGCGCAGCTCGTGGACGAGCATGGTCACGAGGCGGGCGCCGCTCATCCCGAGCGGATGCCCGAGCGCGATCGCCCCGCCATCGACGTTGACCCTCGCCGGGTCGAGCCCGAGCTCGTCGACGCAGACCAGGGACTGCGACGCGAACGCCTCGTTGAGCTCGACGAGGTCCAGATCGGCCACCGTCAGCCCGGCGCGCTCGAGCGCCTTCCGGGTGGCCGGGATCGGCCCGACGCCCATGACCGCCGGATCGACGCCGGCGACCGCCGTCGACAGGACGCGGGCCAGCGGTCGGAGGCCGAGCTCGCGTGCCCGGCCGGCCTCGACGACCAGGGTCGCCGCGGCCCCGTCGTTGATGCCCGAGCTGTTGCCCGCCGTCACGCTGCCACCGTCGCGGAACGCCGGCCTGAGGCGGCCGAGAGCCTCGCTCGAGGTGTCGGCGCGCGGATGCTCGTCGCGATCGACGACGAGCGGGTCGCCCTTCTTCTGGGGGATCGTCACCGGCACGATCTGCTCGGCGAACCGGCCGGCCTCGATCGCGGCGACGGCCTTGCGCTGGCTGTCGAGCGCGAAGGCGTCCTGTGCCTCCCGGGTCACGGTCCAGCGCTCCGCCACGTTCTCGGCGGTCTCGCCCATCGAGTAGGGGTGGTGCCTCGCGGCGAGCTTCGGGTTCAGGAAGCGCCAGCCGAGCGTCGTGTCCTGGAGCTCGTGCGCCCCCCGCTCCCAAGCGCCCTCGGGCTTGCCCATGACGTACGGCGCGCGCGTCATCGACTCGACGCCGCCGGCGATGAAGACGTCGCCGTCGCCGACCTGGATGGCGTGCGCGGCCGAGTTGATCGCCTGCAGGCCGGATCCGCACAGCCGGTTGACCGTGAGCCCACCGACCTCCACCGGCAGGCCCGCGAGCAGGAGGGCCATCCGGGCGACGTTGCGGTTGTCCTCGCCGGCCTGGTTCGCGCAGCCGAGGATGACGTCCTCGACGAGGGCGGGATCGATGCCGGAGCGCTCGACGACGGCCCCGATGACGAGCGCGGCGAGGTCGTCCGGCCGGACCGACGCGAGCGCCCCGCCATAGCGCCCGACCGGGGTTCGGAGCGCGCTGATGATCCACGGGTCGCGGAGCGGGCGATGCAGGTCTCGGGTCATGGCCGCGATCGTACAACGCGGTCGGCGCCCGGCCCATGCCCGGTCCGAGCGCGGCGCTACGGGACCTTGCCGAGAGCCTCGGTGAGCAGCGACTGGTCGTCGGCGACGATGAGGTAGATCGCGTCGCCCTTCGCCAGCGCGTACGTCGTGCCGCCCAGGGAGACCGAGGCGTCGACGACCTTCGTCACCGCCAGCCCGGCCACCGTCGTGTTCGACACCTCGAGCGACCCGTGCATCGCCTCCTGCTGCGAGGCCACCCACTGCTGGAGGAGCCGGTCCGGCGGAGCGCCCTTGACCTGGAAGATCCCCTCCTCGAACGAGAGCTGGCCGTTCGGGTCGTGCGCCGTCGCGACCGCCAGGTCCTGGGGCGTCGCGCTCAGCGCCCCGAGCATCGACATGACCTGCGAGCGGTTCGTGTCGGTCCCGGTGGCGAGGAACTCGGCGCCCGTCAGGCTGAGCTTCGACAGCGCCGTCCCGCCGATGGTGTCGGGCAGGCGGGACTCGAGCGCCGGCACGCCGTGGATGTTCGGCGTCGGCGAGGGTGAGGGCGAGGGGCTCGCAAGGGGGAACGAGGTCCCGCAGGCGGCGGTCGCGAGGGCCAGGAGGCCGGCGGCGAGAAGGATCGTGGGACGAGCGGCTCGGCGGGCGGACATGTCCGGCGCATGATGCCGCGGACCGACGGATCGTGCAGGGGGACCGTCGACGAGCCGCGCCACCCCGGCGTGAGGGTCAGTCGGGCCCGGGCGGCACGGCGAACCGGGGCCCGAAGCGGGCGAGCCTGGCCAGGCGGCGTCGGAGCTCGGCCGGCCCGCCGTTCGCCTCGACCCACTCGAACGGGCCGTGCGGATGCCCCGCGCCCAGTCGGAGCGCGAGGTCCACGTCGGCGCGGGTCGCGGCGCCGGCCGCCACCGCACGGTACGCCTCGGCCGCCACGGCGACCTGGATCCGCTCGACGATCTCCGCCGGCGGGAGCGGTGACGGACCGGCCGGGCACTCGAGGTCTCCGCCGACGCGCCCGGCCCGGCCCTCGGCGTCGTACGTGTAGAAGCCCTCGCCCACCTTCCGGCCGAGCCGTCCGGCGGCGGCCAGGCGCTCCTGGATCGGCGACGGCCGGAACCGCTCGGCAGACGCGCCCTCCGGCGCGAACGCGTCGTGGATCGCGCTGGTCGTGGCGAGGTTGACGTCGATCCCGACGAGGTCCATGAGCTCGAACGGCCCCATCGGGAAGCCGGCCGCCCGGACGGCGGCGTCGATCCCCTCGATGCCGGCGTCCCCGGCCTCGAGCATCGCGAGCGGCTCGAGGCTGAAGGGCCGGTTGACGCGGTTGACGATGAACCCGGGGGCGTCGGCGGCCCGGACCGGCACCTTGCCCCAGGCGGTCACGAGACCGGCGGCCGCATCGGCCAGCGACGGGTCGGTGCCGGGCGCGCTGACGACCTCGACGAGCGCCATGAGCGGGGCCGGGTTGAAGAAGTGGAGCCCCAGGACCCGCTCGGGGCGACGCGTCGCCTCGGCGATCGCGGCGACCGACAGCGCGCTCGTGTTCGTCGCCAGGACCGCGTCCGGGCTCGCCTCGTCGAGGGCGGCGAAGAGGATCTGCTTCGTCGCGAGGTCCTCGAGCGCCGCCTCGACCACCAGCCCGGTCCCGGCCGCCAGCTCCTCGAGCCTCGCGACGCTGCGCAGCCGGGCGAGCCGCTCGTCGACCCACGCGGACGCCGGCGCGGCCTCGTGCGGTCCGGGACGGTCGCGCCCGTTGCGTGCCGCACGCCGCGCCAGGCCGGCCCGGATCCGCTCGACCCCCCGCTCGATGGCCGCGGCGTCGACGTCGAAGAGCCGGACGTCGTGGCCGGCCTCGAGCGCCACCTGGGCGATCCCGGACCCCATCGTCCCCGCCCCGACGACGCCGACGGCGGCCCGGCGGAGGTCGGGGGAGTCGGCGGGGGCCATGCTCAGACGGTCTTGAGCTGCTCGAACGGCTGTCGGCAGTCGGTGCAGTAGCGGATCGTCCGGCAGAGGGTGGGCCCGAAGGCGTTCTCGAGGGTCGTTCGCCGGGAGCCACAGAACGGGCAGACGACGGCGGTCGCGAGCCGGATCGGCGGAGCGGCGCGACCCGCGGCCGGGGCTCCGGATCCCTCGGGTGGGGCGATCCCGGCGCTCGAGAGCCGCCGTCGGCCGAGCGGGCTGATGCGGTCGCTCGTCCAGGGTTCGGCGAACGACAGGGCGACCTCGATCGCCGTCCCGGGCGCGAGGCGGGCGAGCCGGTCGGCGACCGCCGTCCGGATGGCCTCGATCGCCGGGCAGCCCACGAACGTGGGCAGGAGCTCCACGACGATCCGGTCGTCAGCGACGCGAACCGAGCCGACCATCCCAAGGTCGACGACCGAGACCACGGGCAGCTCGGGATCGGGCACCTCGGCGAGCGCGGCCCGGACGATCCCTTCGTCGATCGCCCGGACGACGAGCCCCTCGCCGCTCACCAGGTCGCCTCGGGGTCGAGCCGGCGAACGGAGGTCAGCTCCCCGTGGAGCCACCGGAATGCGTCGGAGTGACCAGACCGGGCCGTCGCCGGGTCGCCCGCCGGGGCGGGGCGGGGCAGGCCGTGGGCGGCGAGCGCCGGCGCGATGCGCGCCCGCCAGCGGGCGTCGAGCTCGGCGGCCGCGTCGGGCACGATCCCGGCGGCCACGAGGTCGTCCTCGCCCGGGAGCGGCGCCAGCACCGTCCAGGCGTCCGCGCCCAGCCGCTCGAGGGCGGCAAGGAGCCGGTCACGGGACTCGCCCGGCGATGCCGCGAGCCGCCCGAGCCAGGCGTCCGCGTGGAGCAGGTGGTAGGTCTCCTCGCGCCGGATCTTGGCGGCGAGATCGGCCAGCGGCCGCCAGGTGGACGTCGCCAGCGCGTCCAGCCGGACCGCGTCCGCCATGTCGTACAGGTAGCGGCGGGCGATCGTGGCCGCCCAGTCTCCGCGCGGGTGATCGAGCAACCTGGCGTGGCGGAAGGCGTCGGGCGGCCGGTCGTAGGCGAGCGCGTCGGGATCGCGTCCAAGCAGCTCGCCGAGCAGGCCGTAGATCGCGCGGGCATGGCCGAGCTCGTCCTGTGCCAGCGAGCTCATCGCCACGTCCTCCTCGAGGAGCGGGGCGATCCCGGTCCACTCGGAATCGATGAACCCCAGCACGAACTCGTCGTCGGCCAGGGCGAGGAGCATCGCCGCGAGCGCAGCGTGGGCCGCGGGATGGAGCGGCTCGATCGGTCTCCCGGCGGCCGGGCCGGCGGGGCCGCTCATCGCGACGACGCGCCCCGCCTGGGCGCGCCCGACCGCTGCCGCGCCGCGGCCAGCTTCTCGCGCATCACGTACCCGCCGGGCTTCTTGAACGACCGGTCGAGCGGCGGCTGGAGGAGGTCCGGGTCGTCGAGGACCCGGATGTCGGCGCGCCGGACGACCCACAGCCGGACGCTCTCCCCCCGGCGACCGTACAGCTCCCGGGCGTAGTGGACGGCGAGCACAGGGTCGGGCGCGAGGACGCTCCCGCCATGGCGCATCGGCTCGCCCTCCCGTTCCTGGCGGAAGACCTCGTACGGCTCGAGCCCGGCCCCAGGCTCGTTGCCGCCCTCCGCTGCCTCCCGCGGCCCGGCGCTCACGCCGCGGCCCTCGGGGCCAGCACGGTCTCGCGGACCCAGCGCTGCTCCTCGTGGTTGAGGCGCCGGAAGGCGATCCGCTCCTGTGACGCCGGACCATGCCCGGTGACGACCGCGCGGAGCTCGTCCCAGTCCGGCTCGCCGTACCGCCAGACCCCGGCCGCCTCGTCGTACCGCAGCTCCGGGTCCGGCAGGGTCAACCCCAGCTCGCGCAGCCGCGGTACGTAGATCGACAGGAACTCCTGGCGCAGCTCCTCGGAGGTCTTGGCCTTGATCCTCCAGTACAGGTCGCGATCCTTCTCGCGCGGCGAGCGCGGACCGTGCATCTGCATGAGCGGGCCCCACCAGCGGTCGAGCGCCTCCTGGACCATCTCGCGCTGGGCGGCGGTGCCGTTGACCATCGTCACGACCACGTCGCGGCCGTGCATGATGTGGACCGACTCCTCCCAGCAGATCTTGCGCATCGTCCGCGCGTACGGCGCGTACGAGGAATCGCGCAGCGCCTGCTGGGCGACGATGGCCGCCGCGTCCACCAGCCAGGCGATGATCCCGACGTCGGCCCACGAGCGCGTCGGGTAATGGAAGACGTTGTGGAACTTCGTCCTCCCGGCGAGCAGGTCCTCGATCATCGCGTCACGCGGCTTGCCAAGGTCCTCGGCGACGCGATAGAGGAGCTGCGCGTGCCCGACCTCGTCCTGGATCTTGGCGGTCAGCGCGAGCTTCCGCCGGAGCGTCGGCGCTCGGAGGATCCAGTCGCGCTCCGGGAGGACGCCCATGAGCTCGCTGTTGGCGTGCATCTCCACGAATCGGAGGACGCCCGCGCGGTACTCGTCCGGCATCCAGTCGGTCGACTCGACCTTGCCGCCCGCGTGGACGTGCTCGACGAACGCCTCGGTCCGGGCATCGGCGGGCAACGCTGCGTCGTTCGAGCGGAGGGCCCGCCGCTCCGCTGGCGGCAGGATCGGCTCGAGGGCGAGCGGGTCGGTCATCGGGGCACCCCGGTCGTCCGTCGTCCGGCGCCCAGGGCGCGAAGGACGAGGTCGGCGTACTGGTCGGCGATCCGGTCGGGGTCCAGCCGGCCGTCCGGCCGGTACCAGGTGGCGATCCCGTTGAGCGCCGTGAGCACGAACGTCGCGCCGAGGGCGGGGTCGACCGGGGCGAGCTCCCCGCGCGCGACGCCGCCCGCGATGAGGTCCCGCAGGCGTCGCTCGTACGCGTCGCGCCGGGCGAGGATCGCGGCGCGGCGGGCGGGCGACAGGAAGCGCCACTCGGCGACGAACACGGAGGCGTGCTCGACGTCGCCCGTCACCACGCGGACGTGGGCACGGACGAAGGCCGCCAGGCGGTCGGGCGCGTCGAGGACCTCCGGAGCGTCGAGCGCCCGCTGCCGGTCCATGGTCCCCTGCCGGTCGAGGGTCGCGGCGGCCGCCTCGAACCGGCCGGCGGCGCGATCGACGATCGACCAGAGCACGTCCTCCTTCGAGGTGACGTGGGCGTACAGGCTCGGACCCTGGATGTCGAGCGCCCGCGCCAGCGCTCGCACGCTCGTCGCCGGGTAGCCGCGCTCACGGAAGAGGGCGCTGGCGACGTCCTCGATGCGACGGCGACGGGTCTGGCGGGCCTCGACCATGGGACGCTCCTGGGACGCCGTCGGGCCGGGGGTCGAGCCGACCGACGAACGAACGCTCGTTAGGCGGACGGTACCGAGTCGCCGCACGGCGGTCAACCGCCGCGGCCCCCGGCCCGGACGCCGGAGGTCGCCTCCCCCGGCCTGTCGTCGCGGCGGGCTACTCCCCGGCGAACCTGGGCGGGCGCTTCTCGATGAAGGCGGCCAGCCCCTCCGCGTGGTCGGCGGTGCGGCCCGCGATGCCCTGGGACGCGGCCTCGTACTCCAGCGCCGCATCGAGGTCGGTCGCGAGCGAGCGATCCAGGGCTCGCTTGGTGAGCGACAGCGCCCGCGGCGCTCCCTCGGCCAGGCGTCCGGCCAGCGCCCGGGCCTCGGCCATCAGGGTCTCGGCCGGGACGACGCGGTTGACGAGGCCGATCCGGAGCGCCTCGGCCGCTTCGAGCGGGTCGGGCAGGAACGCGAGCTCGGTGGCGCGGGCGAGGCCGACGAGCCGTGGCAGGAACCACGTCGCGCCGCTGTCGGGCACGAGCCCGACCTGGCCGAAGGCGAGGACGAAGCGGGCCCCCTCGGCCGCGATCCGCAGATCGCAGGCGAACGCGAGCGACGCGCCCGCGCCCGCCGCGACGCCGTTGATGGCGGCGACGACGGGCTTGGGCAGCCGGCGCAGCTCCAGGACGATCGGGTTGTAGCGCTCGCGGAGCTCGACGTCGAGCGGGGCGGCGTCGGGCTCGAGCCGCTCGTGCAGGTCCTGGCCCGCGCAGAAGGCGCGGCCCGCCCCGGTCAGGACGACGGCCCGCACCGCCCGGTCCCGGCCGGCTGCCACCAGGACCCGCAGCAGCTCCCGCTTGAGCGGGACCGTCAGCGCGTTGAGCGCCTCCGGGCGATCGAGGGTGATGGTCGCGACGGCGCCGTCGACCTGGTAGCGCAGTCCCGCGGTCTCGCCCTCGCTCATGGCTCGGCGAGCGGGACGAGGCTGCCGTCGATCAGCTCGAACACGCGCCGGTCGATGGGCTCGTCCGCCTCGCCCGAGCTCTCGAGCACGAAGTCGGCGAACAGGGTCGCGAACTCCTGGTCGTCGGAGCGGAGCGTCCCGGCGACCAGGAGGTGCCGCTCCGGCAGGCCGATCAGGACCCGCCCGTCGGGCGCCAGCTCGCGGGCCAGATGCTCGCGGACCTCCGGCAGCAGGACGCGGCTCGCGTCCCAGCCTTCGCCGGACTGCGAGGAGATCAGCCGGCGAACGCCGGATCGCTCCTCGGCCCATGGGGCGGCGGCGGACCAGCCGGCGAGGTTCCGGATGGCGGCGTCCTGGATCTCGGCCGTCCCCACGCCCCAGGAGAGCAGGTGGTCCGCGTTGACCAGGACGTCGAATCCGCCGGCGGCGATCGCGTAGACGACCGACAGGCCGGCGGGCCCCTCGTCGACGAGGGGCTGCGCGTGGCTCCTGAGCCCCTCGGCGGCGAGCGCCCGCGGATCCAGGCCTTCGACGCGCAGGCCGGCCGCACCGGGCGGACGGAGGAGCGGGAAGATCCGGTCCGCCGCGGCACCCCAGTCCTGCTCGGGGGACTCCGCGATCGAGGGCCGGGTCGCGGGCGCCGGGACGTGGCCGCTCACCGGTGCCCCCGGATCGATCGGCGTGAGTGGGTTGGGTGGCGCGTCGCGCCAGGCCGGCGGCGGCTCATCGCCAGGGTCGCGCCGGACGTCTCGCCCCGTGTCGCTCGCGTCGGGCGGCCACGGTGCCCCCGTCGGTCGGTCGTCCCGCTCCATCTCCGCCTCCATCCTCCAGACGGCCGCCGATCAGCGACCGGTCCAGCGCGGCGGCCGCTTCTCGCTGTAGGCGGCCATCCCCTCCGATTGATCGTCGCTCGCGAACAGGGTGTAGAAGGCTCGCCGCTCGTACTCCAGGCCCGCCGAGAGCGGCAGCTCGAAGGACCGCAGGATCGCCTGCTTGGCCGCCCGGACGGCCAGCGGCGGACCCGCCGCGATCCGGCCGGCCAGCTCGAGCGCCGTCGCGAGCGTCGCCTCGGCGGGGACCACGCGGCTGACGAGACCGAACGATTCGGCCTCCCGCGCGTCCATGTGGCGGCCGGTGAGGATCAGCTCCATCGCCCGGGCCTTGCCGATCGCCCGGGTGAGCCGCTGCGTCCCGCCCGCGCCGGGGATCACCCCGAGACGGATCTCCGGCTGACCGAACACCGCATCCTCGCCGGCCACGATGACGTCGCAGGCCATGGCCAGCTCGCAGCCGCCGCCGAGCGCGTAGCCGCGGACGGCCGCGACGATCGGGTTCCTGATGCGGTCGATCCGGTCCCATGCCCCGAAGGCATCGCCGGCCGTCAGCGTGATCGGCGTCTGGGTCGCGAGCTCCTTGATGTCGGCGCCGGAGGCGAACGCTCGCTCCCCCGCCCCGGCCAGGACGACGCAGCGGGTCGCCGGGTCCGCGTCGAGGGCCTCCAGCGCGTCGGCGAGATCGTGGAGCAGCGCGAAGTCGAGCGCGTTGCGGGTGGCCCGTCGGTCGATGGTCACGAGCGCGACGCCGTCGACCGCGACGTCCGGATCCTCGGGCCGAGCCGCCGGGACCTGGACGCGGACGGTCTGGTTCGCCTCGGTCACAGCCGCCCTCCTCCGCTCGAGCTGTCGGGCAGAGTATCCTTCACCGCCGGGCCCGTCGAGGCCCCAGCGCGCCCTCCGCCCGGGTCAGCGCCAGCCATCCGGGACGAGGTCCGGCGCCGGCTCGAGCACGAGCAGCGTGGTCAGCCCGGGCGCGATCTGCCGCAGGGTGCGACCGGCGGCGCGCATCGCATCCGAGGCGAGGCCGGCGTCGAGGGCGTCGCGGTCGGCGAAGTCCATCTCCGTCACGACGACGAAGTCGCCGTCGCCCAGGAGCGATCCCGACACCCTGGTCGCTCGCAGGCCGAGCAGGCCCGGCGTTCGGGCGACGAGCGGGAGGTGCCCTTCGGCATACGCCCGCTCGAAGGCCGAGAGGGCCTCGGGCCCGCCGTCGGGTCGGCGATAGAGCGCGATGAGCGTGGTCATCCGGTCCTCCGTCCGCTGGCGATCGATGCTCACTGGCTCCCGGCCGGCTCGCCCCGCCCGGGACCGCCGTCGAGCCAGCCGGCATCCGTCGCCCCGGGCTCGGGCGGCTCCACCGCCCAGGTCTCCCGGGCGGTCGAGCGGACGATCCCCCGAGCCGGCGGCGCGGTGCGCAGTCGGCCATGGGCCTCGGCCCGCCGCTGGGCGATCGCCTCGGTCGAGCGGTAGAAGGCGGCGAGGGCCTCGTTGAAGAGCGCCGGCCGCCGGACCATGACCTCGTGGCCGCAGTCGGGCGCGACGAACAGCCGCGCGTCGGGGAGCTGGCGCATGAGCCCCCAGGCGTGTTCGACCGGCACGAACGGATCGCGGTCACCGCAGGCGACCAGGGTCGGGGCCTCGACCGCCCGCAGCTCGCGCGGGCCGAGGAGGGACTGGTGCGCGATGTCTGCCGCGATCAGCGGCATGAGCTGCTGCCAGGCGCCGGGGCCCTGGACCGCATCGTGGCGACGGGACAGCTCCCGCGCCCAGGCCGGGTCGTCCCGCTCGATGCGGTCCGGGTCCATCAGCCGGCGCGCGACGCTCGCCCGTGGCTCGCGCTGGGTGGTGACCCCCGCGAGCGCGAGCGTTCGCAGCCGCTCGGGCGAGCGGACCGCGTACTGGAGCGCCGTCATGGCGCCCATCGAGAAGCCGAGCAGGTGGAACGTCTCGAGGCCGAGCGCGTCGACGAACGCCGCGAGGTCGTCGACCAGGGTCGCGTAGCCGAACCCGTCGACCGGGCTCCAGCGCGTCGTCCCGTGACCCCGCGCGTCCGGCAGGAACAGATGGAAGCGCTTCGAGAACAGCGGGACCTGCGCAGCGAAGTCCTCCCGCCCGACCGAGGTCGCGCCGTGGAGCATGACCAGCGGAGGCCCGGCGCCATGGACGTCGTAGCCGACGTCGAGCCCGTTCGCGGCGATCGTGGGCATCGACGCTCCCGCTTCAGCGCTCGGGCCTGCCCTCGGGGTCGAGGGCATGCGCTCGCTCGATGCTCAGGTAGCGCCGCCGATAGTAGAGCAGCGGCATCGCGTGGCGGTCCTCGTTGGCGAGGCGATCGACCCGGCCGATGAAGAGGTCGTGGTCGCCGGCCGCGACGACGTCCAGGACGGTGCACTCGAGGGTGGCGATCGCCCCCTCGAGCAGCGGCAGGCCACCCGAGCCGGGATGCCAGGCGGCCCCGCAGAACGCCTCCCGGTCGGGCGTGACCGGGGCGCCCGCGAAGCAGTCCGAGAGGGCCTGCTGGTCCTCGGCGAGGATGTTCACGGCGAAGCGGCCATGGGCCCTGACGAGCGGCGTGATCCGCCGTCCCCGGTCGAGGGCGACCATGACGAGCGGCGGGTCGAGCGAGACCGAGCTCAGGGCGTTGACCGTGATCCCGTGCGGACGCGGGCCGTCGAGCGTCGTCACGACCGTCACGCCGGTGACGAAGTGGCCCATCACCCGCCGGAAGGTCTCGCTCGTCGTCTCCACCCGAGCAGCATACGAGAGGGTCGCTGGAGAGGCCGCGCAGGCGACGGACGACGGCCCGGTGGAGGACGGCGCCGGCGGGAGACGCGGCGCGGATCAGGTGCGCGGCGCCGATGGGGGCTCGCCGCGGGGCGCCGTCCGTACCGGTAGGCACATTGACCGGCGGCGCAGAATCTGCGTGCACAGGCCGCGCACAGAGAGGGGCGTGCGGGGTGGAGGATCCCGACGGCGGGGACCCGACCCCATGGTTGACGCTGCTCTCGCCGACGGATCCGGTGGTGCCCATCGCGGTCCGAGGCGTCCCTGGCGACGAGCCGTCGCTGTGCGCCCGGCTCGAGGATGCCTACGCGGCGCACCAGCGTGAGCTCTTCTCGTTCCTCGTCCACCTCACGCGGGATCCCGGGATCGCCGAGGACCTGACCCAGGAGGCCCTCCTCCGGCTCTATCGCGAGCTCCGCGGAGGGCGGGGCCCGGAGAACACCCGCGCCTGGCTGTATCGAGTCGCGGCGAACCTGGCGATCAGCCGCGAGCGGCGGCTCGGTGTCGCCCGGCGCTGGCTCAGCCGGGTCGCCCGGGACGACACCACCGACGAGACCCCGGAGCGGAGCGCCCTCCGGCTCGAGCGGCACCAGCGCGTCGCGGCCGCGCTGGCCGAGCTGCCGAGGGACGCCCGGGTCGGGCTGCTGATGGCGGCCAACGGCTTCACCGGCCGCGAGGTCGCCATGGCGCTCGGGCGCTCGGAGGC
Source organism: Chloroflexota bacterium (assembly GCA_047519685.1). Taxonomy (GTDB): domain Bacteria; phylum Chloroflexota; class Limnocylindria; order Limnocylindrales; family CSP1-4; genus JAPVSP01. The sequence continues at coordinate 1,457 of JAPVSP010000527.1, read as the reverse complement.
AGCGACGCGGACGATGCTCTGCCGGGCGCGGATGCGGCTCCGGAGGGTCCTGGAGGGCGAGGGATCCGCCCTGGAGGGCGAGGAGGCGGCCCAGGACCCGTCGGTGGCCTGAGCCGTGCCGTGACGGGATCGAGGGCCGAGCGGGAAGACGCGCCGTCGCCGCCCGATCGGTCGCGGTACGATCGACCGGTGAGCGACTCCGCCTCTCCGAAGGCCACCCGCGTCGAGCGCGACTCCATGGGCGAGATGGAGGTGCCGGCGACCGCGCGCTACGGCGCGAGCACCCAGCGGGCCGTTCTCAACTTCCCGATCTCCGGGCGGCCGCTCCCGCGCCGGTTCCTCGAGGCCCTCGCACTGATCAAGCGCGCCGCCGCCGAGACGAACGCGGAGCTCGGGCTGCTCGAGCCCGCGAAGGCCGAGGCCATCGCCGCAGCGGCGGCGGAGGTGGCGACGGGCGCCCATGACGTCGATTTCCCCATCGACGTCTACCAGACGGGCTCCGGCACGTCCACGAACATGAACGCGAACGAGGTCATCGCGCACCTCGCCTCGGAGCGGTCGGGCCTGCGGGTCCATCCCAACGACGACGTCAACAAGTGCCAGTCGTCGAACGACGTGATCCCGACGGCGATGCAGCTGTCCGCGGCGATGGCGATCGAGGCGGAGCTTCTACCGGCGCTCGAGCGCCTGCACAACGCGCTCGTCGCCAAGGAGCGCGAGTTCTGGCCGGTGGTGAAGACGGGTCGGACGCACCTCCAGGACGCGACCCCTGTCCGCCTCGGCCAGGAGTTCCGCGGCTATGCCGGCCAGGTCGAGGCGTCGCTCCGGCGGGCGCGTGCCGCCGAGGCCGAGCTCCTGGCGGTCCCCCTTGGCGGGACGGCCGTGGGGACGGGCATCAATGCCCACCCGGAGTACGCCTTCCGCACCTGCGCCAGGCTCTCGGCCCTGACCGGTCTGGGAGTGCGCGAGACCGACAACCACTTCCACGCCCAGGCGACGCTCGACGTCGTCATCGCCGCTCACGGCGCGCTGAAGGCCATCGCCCTGTCGCTCTGGAAGATCGCCTCGGACATCCGGCTGCTGGGGATGGGCCCGAGAGCCGGCCTGGCCGAGCTGGCCCTGCCCGAGACGCAGCCCGGCTCGAGCATCATGCCCGGCAAGGTGAACCCGGTCATCGTCGAGAGCCTGACGATGGTCGTGGCGCGCGTCGTCGGCAACGACGCGACGATCGGCTTCGCCCAGACGGGCAGCTTCCTCGAGCTCAACGTGATGATGCCCGTCGCGGCGGTCGCGCTGCTCGAGTCGATCGAGCTGCTCGCGCGCGCGGCCGAGAACTTCGCGGCCCGCGCGGTCGACGGCCTTCGCGCGACCGAGCGCGGACCCGAGCTGGTCGAGCGGGGCCTGATGCTGGCGACCGCCCTCGCCCCGGTCATCGGCTACGACGAGGCGGCGAAGCT
>JAPVSP010000526.1:0-9657 GCA_047519685.1 Chloroflexota bacterium | reverse complement strand
GCAGGATCCGCCAGCCGATCGACCTCTCCCCCGAGGAGCGCGGGCAGCGGCTGTCCCGGCCGCAGCCCGATGCCAGGGGCGAATGACCGGGTCCCCGGTGCGACCATCAGGGGCCGGGTCTCGAGGGTGATCCCGGCCCAGTCGGCGCCCAGGACCTCGTGGGCCGGCTCGGGGACGGGCAACCTCGCGAACTCGATGGTCGTGAGCTGGGGATCGACCCGGGTCATCGGGTCCAGCGCCGCATCCTTGTAGCAGACGACGGTCCGGCCGGGCGCTCCGTCCCGCCCCGGTTCGAGGCGGACCTGGCGGTAGATCAGGTTACCGCCGAAGGCCGCCACGCCGACCCCGCGGGCCTCCGCCGCGACCAGGGCATCGCGCATCGACGCCGTCCAGTACTCGGCGTGGCCGGCGATGACGAACGTGCGCGCCTCGGTCGCGTATGCCGGCTCGGTGGCGAGGTCGGTCTCCGCGATGAAGCCGGGGGTGTAGCCGTGGTCCTCGAGCCAGACGATGAGCGGGAACGCCGTCCGGAACAGCAGGCCCGCGCCGTTCTCCCAGGCGAACGGCCGCGAGAAGCTCACCTTGTAGCCCCGGGGCGGGCGGCCAGGGACGTGCGGATCCCAGTGGTAGAGGCTGACCCCGTTCCAGCTGTTGTAGGCCTGGTACGTGAGCATCGGGACCATCACGACGAGGGGTACCGGCCGCGGTGGGCGGACGATGAACGGGACGTAGGACTGGCCGTGCGCGGCCGACAGCTTTGCCAGGTAGATCCCGCTCCGCCAGCTGCTGGGCACATCGAGCCGGACGGAGACGGGCCAGCCCATCTCGTCGAGACCGGTCGCGGGATCCGGGCGCGGAACGACCATCGGCGACACGGGCACCTGCCCGAAGGTCAGCACTCGCTGGGCATCGCGCACGCCCAGTCGGAACACGTCGACCCGTGCGCTCCGGTCGGAGCCCGCCAGATGGAGCCCGATCGATCCACCCGGGATCACGCTCACGGCGTCCGCGTAGCCACTGACCGCCTGCAGGTCCGGCTTCGCGAGCCGCCAGTCGGACGGCTGGGCGTTCGTCGCGACCGAGACGATCGGGCGATTCCCGTACAGGAAGGTCGCCAGCTGCGCAAGGCTCGGTCGTGGCCCTCTCGACGCCAGACCCGGATCGAGGTCGGGCAGCGGCCAGCGGATCGGCGGCGCCACGAAGGCGTCCAGCCCCAGGGTGGGGAGCGGGGACGAGCCCGCCGGAGCGCTGGCGCCCGACGAGACAGGCGCTCCGGCCGTGGGAGAGACGCCCGGGCCGACGGACGGCGGAGGCGCGCTCGGGGCGGTCGCCGACCCCGAGGGTCGCGGAACCTCGTTCGGGACGCCCGGCGGGAGCACGATGGCCAGCCCGACGGCCACGGCAGCCAGCACCGCCATGACCGCCACCGGCACGAGGCGGCGCCTGGGTCTTCGCACGCGTCCCCTCCGGAGCCAGTGCCCTACCGACACCCCGTCCAAGACGCGACCGGGCCATCCTCTGTTACGCACGGCGTCCGACGCACCGGGACGGCCGGCGTTCCCACGGGGTCCTTGACTCCGGATACCGGACCATGCCTATCATCCCCGCGACGGGAGGCGACGAAGCGCGCTCCCCGCGCCGGCCATCTGGACCGCGCGGAGCCACTGGTGACCCGACCCGTCACGTTCTCCGCTTGCTGACGCGTCCCCGCGTCCCGGCGGCAGGCAAAGGAGTGACGGATGTCCGTGGGCGAGGTGGCGGCCACGACGGGTGCGGCGCCGGGGCTGAGTCGCTCCGGCTGGGGTGTGCGACAGGCGGCTTCGTTCTGGTCGCTCGGCGCGATCCTCTCACTCCTCCTGTTCGCGGCGAGCGCCCCGTCGCCCCTCTACCCGGGATACCAGGCGCGGTGGCATTTCTCGTCCATCACCCTCACGGCGATCTATGCCGTCTACGCGCTCGGGGCCCTGACCGCCCTGCTGACCACCGGGCGGATGTCGGACTACGTCGGGCGTCGACGGGTGACGGCGCTCGGCCTCGTGGTGCAGCTCGCCGCCATGTTCCTGTTCATCGGGGCCGGGAGCGTCGTGTGGCTGTTCGCGGCCCGGGTCCTTCAGGGGGCTGCGACGGGGATCGCCGCCGGGGCGATCAGCGCCTGGCTGCTCGACCTGCAGCCAAAGGAGGATCCCCGGCTCGGCGGACTCGTCGGCAGCATCGCCCTCATCTCCGGACTCGCGCTCGGAGCGCTCGTCGCGGGCGTGCTCGCCGCGTATGCCCCGGACCCACTTCACCTCGTCTTCTGGCTGCTGGTCGTCGGATATGGCGTCGCCTTGATCGGCGTCGCCCGCTTCCCCGACGTCGCGACTCGGAGACCGGGCTGGCTGAGCTCGATCCGCCCGGACATCGGGGTGCCGCCGGCTGCGCGATCGCTCTTCGTCGCGTCGGCCCCGTCGCTGATCGCGGTCTGGGGCATCGGTGGGCTCTATCTCTCGCTTGGACCGTCGCTCGCGATCTCGACCACGGGCATCCACAGCCCTGTCGTGGGCGGCCTCGTCATCGTCGCTCTTCTGGGAACCGGCACCGTCGCGTCGTACCTCGTTCGGGCGGCGAGGCCTCAGACGATCGTGCTTCGGGGATCCGTCGTCCTGATCCTGGGCGTGGCCACCACCCTGATCGGCGTGGCGATCGGCTCGCCGGTCGGCCTGTATCTCGGCAGCCTGATCGCCGGACTCGGGTTCGGCCCCGCCTTCTCCGGGATCTTCCGCACGCTCACCCCCTTTGCCCCGCCTGACCGGCGGGGAGCGTTGCTCGCCGCGATCTACGTCGTCGTCTACGTCGCGTTCAGCGTTCCGGCCGTCGTCGCGGGAGTCGCCGTGACCCTCTACGGGCTCATAGATACGACCTTCGCCTTCGGCATCATCGCGATGGCCCTGGCGGCGACGACCACAGGCGTCATGTTGCGTCGGACGCTGAGGCCCGCCGCGATCTCCTGATCCGTCGACCTTCGGGCGGCGAGAGCGCGCGAGCAGCCGCGAGCCCCGAGGGCAGGAGCGCCCCGATCGCATCGGGTGCGGTACTATCGGGCGCGCTGGTGGGCTCGGTCGGCATCGTTCGGGTACCTCTGTGCAGGGACGACGGAACCGGACCGGCCTGCGGTATCGGAGCGGTGTAGGTCGAGTCCACGCAGCGAGAACACCGAGTGCTGTGCTCTCGGTGAGCACCGGGCGGGCGGTTAGCTCAGTTGGCTAGAGCGCATGCTTGACATGCATGAGGTCAGAGGTTCAAGTCCTCTACCGCCCACCATCGGATAGCGAACGCGTCGATCGGGACACGCCACCGTCGGGAGGCATCCAGAGAGCCGGGCCATGGCTGCAAGCCCGGCGGCCCGCCCGACGGACGGGCACCACCCGTGAGCGGCCGGTGAACCGGCCCGGGACCGCCCGTTACCGCGGACACGTGAGCGCGTGGCGGCCGGGTCGGAGCGACCCGGCGAGCGCCGCGAAGGCGGGTGGGACCGCGGGAGGCGACCGACGACCTCTCGTCCTGTCGAGGACGAGAGGTCTGCGATTCTCTGGAGGATCCGATGAGCGACCAGCGCGCGACGGACGAGGGCCCGGGGCAGGTCGACCCGGCGGGCGACGTGGGCATCGACACGCCGGATCGAGGCTCGGCCGACGAGTTGCTCGACGCCGGCGCGGGCGACGAGCTCGGCGCCATGCGCCACTCGGCCGCGCACATCATGGCCGAGGCCGTCCTGGCGGTGTTCCCCGACGCCAAGCTCGGGATCGGCCCGGCCATCGCCGACGGGTTCTACTACGACTTCCAGCTGCCCAGGCCAGCCACCCCGGACGATCTCGCCGCCATCGAGGCGCGGATGGCGGCGAGCGTCGCCGCCGATCGGCCGTTCGTCCGCCGGGAGCTGCCGTTCGGAGAGGCGCGCGCGCTCGTCGAGGCCCAGGGCCAGCCGTTCAAGGTCGAGATCCTGGACGACCTCGCGGCCCGGTCCGAGGCGGCCGGCGAGCCGCTCCCCGTCACCTCCTTCTACGAGCACGGCCAGTTCATCGACCTGTGCAAGGGCCCACACGTGGCGTCGACTGGGCGGGTCGGCCCGTTCAAGCTCCTCGCCGTGGCCGGCGCCTACTGGCGCGGCGACGAGAAGCGCCCGATGCTCCAGCGCATCTACGGGACGGTGTGGCCGACGCCTGAGGAGCTGGAGCGCTTCATCTGGCGCCGCGAGGAGGCCCGCAGGCGGGACCACCGTCGCCTCGGCGTCCAGCTGGACCTGTTCAGCTTCCACGACGTCAGCCCGGGTGCAGCCTTCTGGCACCCGAAGGGCTGGACCCTGTATCGCACGCTCGAGGCGGCGATGCGTGAGCTCCAGGAGCGGCGTGGCTACCTGGAGGTCTACACACCACCGCTCGTCCACCAGCGGCTCTGGGAACGATCCGGGCACTGGGACCTCTATCGCGAGCACATGTTCCTGCTGGAGGCGGAGGGGCAGACGTACTCCCTCAAGCCGATGAACTGCCCGGAGAGCTCGTTCATCTACCGGAGCCGCACACGCTCGTACCGCGACCTGCCGCTGCGGCTGGCCGAGTACGGCAAGCTCCATCGGAACGAGCTGTCGGGCGTGCTCTCCGGCCTCACGCGGGTCCGCCATTTCGTCACCGACGACGCGCACATCTACGTCCGACCGGACCAGATCGGCGCCGAGATCCAGGGGCTCATGGCGGAGGTCCGCGAGGCCTACTCGTGGTTCGGGCTCGAGCCGACGCTGACGTTCGGCACCCGGCCCGACAAGGCGCTCGGGGATCCGGCGGTCTGGGAGGAGACCGAGGCGATCATGCGCGCGGAGCTCGAGCGCTCTGGCCTGCGCTACCGCATCAAGCCCGGAGACGGCGCGTTCTATGCGCCGAAGATCGACATCCAGATCGAGGACGCGCTCGGCCGCGAGTGGCAGACGGCGACCATCCAGGTCGACCGAGTCATGCTGCCGGAGCGCTTCGACCTGTGGTACATCGACGAGGAGGGGCGCCAGCAGCGGCCCGTGGCCATCCACCGGGCGATCTACGGCTCGCTCGAGCGGTTCATCGGCGTGCTCACGGAGCACTTCGCGGGTGCGTTCCCGATGTGGTGCGCCCCCGTCCAGGCGATCGTGATCCCGATCGCCGACCGGCACCTGCCGGCGGCCGAGGAGCTCGCGACGGTCCTCCGGTCGCGCGGGCTGCGGATCGAGGTCGACGGGTCGAGCGGCCGGATGCAGAACAAGATCCGTCTCGCCCAGGAGCAGAAGGTGCCGTACATGATCGTGCTCGGCGATCGGGAGGTCGAGGCCCGCACGGCCTCGCCGCGCACGCGATCCGGCGAGCAGCAGCCACCGGAGGGCTGGGAGGGGCTCGCCGACCGGCTCCTTGCGGAGGCGCGAGAGCGCCGCGCGAGCTGAGCCCGCGGCGCGGCCGGACGCCGGCGGGGCAGGTCCGCCGTCCGATTGCCGGGCCTCGAAACGCTGTGCTATAGTCCCGCGGCGGTCAGCCGGGTGTTCGCGCGCCCGCGAGGACCGTCATTCGAATCGGAGTGTGCTCGAAGGGGGCAACCATCAGCCGAGACCTGCGCGTCAACCAGATGATCCGGATCTCGACGGTCCGAGTCGTCGACGAGAACGGGAGCCAGTTGGGGGTCATGCCGACCGCCCAGGCCCTCACGATGGCGCAGGAACGGGGGTACGACCTCGTCGAGGTCGCACCGATGGCCTCCCCGCCGGTCGTTCGCTTCCTCGACTTCGGCCAGTACAAGTACGAGCTGGCCAAGCGAGAGAAGGAGGCGAAGCGCCGGTCCCGCTCGGTGGAGTTCAAGGAGGTCCGACTCCGGCCCAAGATCGGCCAGGGCGACTTCGACACGAAGGTCCATCGGGCGGTCGAGTTCCTCGGAGAAGGCGACCGGATCAAGGTGACGATCCAGTTCCGCGGCCGGGAGCTGACCCACCCGGAGATCGGACGGGCACTCCTCGACCGGTTCGTCGACCAGATCAAGGACCACGGGGTCGTCGAGCGAGCGCCGATGCTCGAGGGACGGGCGATGCACATCACCGTCGCCTCGACGCACAAGCCGAAGAGCGCTGACGCGAGGCCGGAAACGAAGACAGCGGAACCGAAGACCGGCCCGGCTGGGACGCCGGAGACCATCCCGGCGGCTGCTGGGGCCGACGGCGCCGCGAGCCCAGGGAGCCAGGGCGTCATGACGGGCGCTCCCATCCCGAACCAGCCGTCGGCCGGGGATGCGCCCGGGGCGGCCGCGACAGGAGAGTGAGGCCAGGGTGCCGAAGATCAAGAGCCACAAGGCGGCCGCCAAGCGTCTCGGCGTGAGCGGTGGCGGCAAGGTGTTCCGGGTCAGGGCCTGGCGCGGCCATCACCTGGAGATCAAGTCGTCGCGCCGGACCCGCCGCTACGCGGGCAAGGCCATCCTCGGCACCGAGCACCTCAAGCAGGTCCGTCGCCTGCTCCCGTACCTCTAGGAAGGGCCGACCCCGATGACCCGTGTCAAGCGCGGTGTGACCGCGCACAAGCGCCACAAGCGGCTGCTGAAGGCCGCCGAGGGCCGCCGCGGCACTCGCTCCACGCTGATCAAGCCAGCGCGCGAGGCGCTGCTCCACGCGCTGGCCTACGCCACGCGAGACCGCAAGCAGCGCAAGCGGCAGATCCGCCAGCTGTGGATCATCCGGATCAACGCCGGCGTCCGCCGCCATGGATTCACCTACGGGCGCTTCATCGAGGGGCTGCGCAAGGCGGACGTGGCGATCGACCGCAAGATCCTCGCCGACCTGGCCGTCCGAGACGAAGGCACCTTCGGCCGCATCGTCGAGGTGGCCCGCGGGGCCTGACCGCCGCCCGGACCGACCGGGATCGCGGAGCCCAACGAGCCCTCGACCGCCCTGTCGAGGGCTTGCGATTCCCGGGCCGCCGACCGCATCGAGGGAGAAGGTGGACCTGTCCGACCTGCTCGCCCAGCTCGAGAGCCTGCGCCGCGAGGCGCTCGCGGCGATCGCGGGCACCCCCGACGCCGCCACGATCGAGTCACTCGAGGTCGACGTCCTGGGCAAGAAGGGCCGGCTCACGGCGATCCTGCGGGGCATCGGGGCGCTCCCGGGCGAGGATCGGCCGAAGGTCGGAGCCGCCGCCAATGCCGTCCGCGAGGCGATCGAGACGGCACTCTCCCAGCGCGGGGCGACGCTCCGGCACGAAGCTCTCGCTGCCCGGCTGGCCGCCGAATCCGTCGATGTCACCACTCCGGGCCGCCCGGTGCCGCGCGGCTCCCTCCACCCGATCCTCGAGACCGTCGAGGCGATCGCGGCGGTCTTCGGCCAGTTCGGGTTCGTCGTCTACGAGGGACCCGAGATCGAGGACGATGTCCGCAACTTCCAGATGCTCAACATCCCGCCCGATCACCCGGCCCGGGACCTCTGGGACACCCTCTACGTCGACATCGAGGGCCACCTCCTGCGCACCCACACGTCGCCCGGGCAGATCCGGGTCATGCACCAGGAGCGCCCACCCATCCGGGCCCTGCTGCCCGGGCGCTGCTTCCGGTACGAGGCGGTCGACGCCTCCCACGGCTTCGAGTTCTTCCAGGTCGAGGGCCTGATGGTCGACGAGGGGACCACGATGGGCGACCTCAAGGGGCTGCTCGACCAGTTCGCCCACGCGATGTTCGGGGCCGAGCGGGCCACGCGCTTCCGTCCCGGCTACTACCCCTTCACGGAGCCCTCGGTCGCCTTCGACGTGCGCTGCGTGGTGTGCGACGGGGCGGGCTGCCCGGCCTGCTCGCGGACGGGCTGGATGACGATCCTCGGCGCGGGCATGGTCCACCCGGTCGTCCTGCGCTACGGCGGCCTGGATCCCGAGCGCTATCAGGGCTTCGCCTTCGGGATGGGCGTCGAGCGCATCGCGAACCTCCGCCACGCGGTCGGCGACCTGCGCCTGTACATGGAGAACGACCTGCGCTTCCTGGGGCAGTTTCGATGAGGGCCCCGCTCTCCTGGCTCCGTGAGTACGTCGACGTGGACCTGGCGCCGGAGCGCCTGGCCGACCGGCTGACGCTCCTCGGCATGGAGGTCAAGAGCATCGAGCGCTGGGGCGCCGACTGGCGCGATGTGGTCGTCGGCGAGCTCCTGACCGTCGAGCGGCATCCGCGCGCCGACCGGCTGTCGCTCACCCGGGTGACGCTCGGCTCTGGCGAGCCGCTCGAGATCGTCTGCGGGGCGACGAACATCGCCCCCGGTCAGCGGGTCCCCGTCGCGCTGCCTGGCGCGCTCCTGCCCGGCGACCGCCGGATCGAGCGGACCGAGAAGATGGGCGTCGTCTCGAACGGCATGCTCTGCTCGGGCGACGAGCTGCGCCTGACGAGCGACGCGGAGGGCATCCTCATCCTCCCGGCCGGGACGCCCCTCGGCCTCCCGCTCGCCGACCTGTTCGGCGACACCGTCCTCGACGTCGACGTCAAGCCGAACCGCGGCGACGTCCTGTGCCTGGTGGGGCTGGCGCGCGAGGTGGCGGCCGCGACCGGCGCGCCGGTGCGCTTCCCGGCGTCGGACGTCGAGGAGGCCGGCCGGCCGGCCGGGGAGCGGCTCCAGGTCGAGGTCGAGGACGCCGCGCTATGTGGCCGGTTCGTCGGCCGCTGGGTGAGCGGGGTCCGTGTCGGCCCGTCCCCTGACCCCGTCCAGATGCGCCTCCTGGCGGCCGGCATGCGGCCGGTCAGCAACGTCGTCGACGCCTCGAACTACGTCATGCTCGAGCTCGGCAAGCCCATCCACACCTTCGACGCAGACGCGGTGCACGACGGTCGGATCGTGGTGCGGCTGGCGCGACCGGGTGAGCGCCTGGAGACCCTCGACCACGTCGAGCGCGAGCTGACGGCGGAGACCCTCCTCATCGCCGATCCGAGGGGGCCCATCGCCATCGCCGGCGTCATGGGTGGGGCTACGTCGGAGGTGGGCGAGGCGACCCGCGACGTCGTCGTGGAATCCGCCATCTTCGACCCGGTCAGCATCCGTCGCACCGCCTTCCGCTACGGCCTGCGGTCCGAGGCGAGCCTGCGGTTCGAGAAGGGCCAGGAGGTCCGGCTCGCGCGGATCGGGGCCGACCGGACGGCTCGGCTCATCCGGGAGTGGGCCGGCGGTGCGGTCGCTCCCGGGCGGGTGGACACGGCGCCGGAGGAGCCCGAGCGGCACCGGGTCCCGTTCCGGCCCGGCCGGATCGATCGCCTGCTGGGGGCGTCGCTGTCCGGCGAGGAGCAGGGGAGACTCCTCGAGCGGGTCGGCGTGGAGGTCCAGCCCGCGGCCCCGGGCGCGCTCGTGCCGGTGGCCCTCGGGACGTCGCCGGAGCTCGTCGAGACGACGCCGGGGGAGGCACTCGTCGCGCTCGTCCCGACCTGGCGGCGCGACCTCGCGATCGAAGCCGACATCGCCGAGGAGGTCGCCCGGATCCGCGGCTACGAGCTGACGCCGTCGATCCTGCCCGACACGCCGATGCCACCGTACCGCCGATCCCCGCTCGAGGCCCGCAACGCGGTCCGGGCGGTCCTCGCCGGCGCCGGACTGTCCGAGGTCGTCACGCACGCCATGGTCTCGCCCGCGCAGGTCGAGCGGGTCGGGCCACTCGCTGACGG
>JAPVSP010000525.1:0-1902 GCA_047519685.1 Chloroflexota bacterium | reverse complement strand
TGTTCGTCGACTTCTACAATCGACGCCGACCCCACACTTCGCTCGGCGGCCGCTCACCGATGGACGCCGTCAACAACGTCCCGGGGAATCACACCTAAGCGCGAACTCGGGGATCCGCCGCGGCGGGATCGCTCCCGCCGACGCAGCCGGTGGGCCGGCCCGGTCCCACGCGGCGGTCGCCGCCGGCCTATCCTCAGCGGGGGGCGCCGAGCCGAACGGCCGAGGCGCCGGCCGGGCGAAGGGGGCACGTGGGATCCGCGATCGAAGCTCGCGGCCTGGCGCGGTCGTTCGGGGCGATCCGCGCCGTCGACGGGATCGACCTCGATGTGCCGACCGGGGCCGTCTATGGGTTCCTGGGGCCGAACGGAGCCGGCAAGACGACGGCGATCCGCCTCATCCTCGGGCTGCTTCGGCCCGCGTCGGGCACGGTCCGGCTCCTCGGTCGACCACTGGCTCGCGACCCGCTGCTCTTCGCCCGGATCGGCGCGATGGTCGAGCGTCCGGCCTTCTACCCGGGGCTGTCCGCGCGCGACAACCTTCGCATCTTCGCCTCCGCGGCGGGGATGGCCAGGCCACAGGCCGAGCGTCGCGTGGCGGAGGTCCTCGACCAGGTCGGGCTGGCCGACTCCGCCGGGCGCCGCGTCCGCGGCTTCTCGACCGGCATGCGGCAGCGCCTGGCGCTCGGGCTGGCGCTCCTCCGCCGACCCGACCTCGTCATCCTGGACGAGCCGACGGCCGGGCTCGACCCCGCCGGGGTCGCCCACGTGCGGGAGCTCATCGCGTCGCTCGCGCGCGATGGCGCGACCGTCTTCCTGTCCAGCCATGTGCTGCCCGAGGTCGAGCACCTCTGCGATCGCCTTGCGGTCCTGCATCGAGGCCGCCTGGTCGCCGAAGGTCCGACGACCGAGCTGCTCGGGCGCGGGGCCCGTCTGTTCGCCAGCTTCGATACGCCGGCTCTCGCGGCCAGGGCTCGCGACGCGCTCACCACGGCTCACTGGACGGTCGAGCCCGCACCGGATCCCGATGGCCGCGGGCTTCTCGTGGCGCCGGCGGACGGCGGAGGCTCGAGGGTCGCCCGGAGCCTGGCCGAGGCAGGCCTCTACCCGGCCGAGCTGACGCTGCGTCGGCCGTCGCTCGAGTCCGTCTTCCTCGAGCTGACGGACGATGCCGGACCGGAGGCGGGGCGATGACCGGCCTGCTGCGCGCCGAGTGGACACGCTTCCGCGGCCGGTACGACCTGTGGATCGTGATCGTCGCCGCCCTGTTGCTCGGCGCGTTCAGCTACATCAGCGGCGCCGGAAGCGCGAACAGCCAGGCGTCGTCGATGATCGATCCGTCGATGCCGCCGGATCTCCAGGCGCAGGTGGCCGCCATGGACGCGCAGGTGGCCGCCCAGATGGCGGCGGTCCGCGACCTCTACGTGTTCCCACGCAGCATCGTGACGATCCTCTACCAGGGCAACTGGCTGTTCATGGCGGCCGCGTTCGTGGCGGCCTCGTGGATCGCCACGGAATTCGACTGGGGCACCATCCGCAACGCCCTGCTCGTGTCACCCCGGCGGGGGCGATTCCTGGCCGCGCGGATCCTGGCCCTCGGCGCGGCCGTGACGGTCGCCGTCGTGGCGCTCGGCGTGCTCGGGGCGATCCTGCCGCTGCTCGTCCCGGTGACCGGGACCGGCGGCCCGAGCGGCGTGACCCCGGCGGCCGTCCTGCTCTCGGCACTCGGCGACTGGACCTGGTGCGTCGCGTTCCTGGCCGTCGCCACCCTCGCCGCGCTCGTCACCCGGTCGCCGATCCTCGCGCTCATCCTGACGTACGGATACTTCGTCCTCGAAGGCGTGGTCGACAATCTCCAGCTCTGGACGACCTCGGGGCCGATCGTCGGGTGGGCCCGCCAGTTCCT
>JAPVSP010000524.1:0-12268 GCA_047519685.1 Chloroflexota bacterium | reverse complement strand
GCGACGACGCCCCGCTCGCCTTCGCGACGGCGCACTCGACCAAGGGGTCGGAGTTCGACCACGTCGCGGTGCTGATGGACGCGACCCGGTTCCCGAGCGCCCGCTCCCTGGCGGACGCCCTCGAGCCCGCGCGCGCGCTCGAGGAGGAGCGCCGGCTGGCCTACGTCGCCTGGACGCGCGCCCGCCGCTCGCTGACGCTGCTCTACGACCCGGCGGCGCCTTCGCCGTTCCTGCTGGAGGCGTTCGACGCAGACGAGCTCGGTCTCCGCTAGCATCGCGACATGTCGCGATCGCTCCCGACGCTCGGCCCCCGTGGCGAGGGCTGGCTCGCCCTGCAGGGGGTCATCCTCCTCGCGGTGGCCCTCGCCGGTCTGCTCGGGCCCGACTGGGACGGCCAGGCGCGGCTCGTGACGGGAGCCCTGGGTCTCGCCCTCGTCGGGAGCGGCGGACTCCTGATGATGCGCGGCCTCCTCGACCTGCGCGAGAACCTCACTCCGCTCCCCTACCCGCGCCTCGGCGGACGGCTCGTGGACAGCGGCGCGTACGGGGTGGTGCGACACCCGATCTACGGCGGGCTGGTCACGGGCGGGTTCGGCTGGGGCCTGGTCACGGCCTCACCGGTCGCGCTCATCGCGGCCCTCGGCCTGCTCGCGTTCTTCGACCTGAAGTCCCGCCGCGAGGAGGCCTGGCTGGAGGCGACGTACGCGGGCTACGGCGCCTACCGGCGCCGGACGAGGCGGATCCTCCCGTTCCTTTATTAGAGGCGCCCGCTACGCAGAGGCCCGCGGCCAGGAGAGGGCCCGCGATCGGAGGGAGCCGTCGGGCCACCGGCCGCTCAGGCCTCGACCTCGCGCCGGGCGAGCAGCTTGAGGAGCCTGTCCAGCGAGACCAGGAACGGCTCGGTCAGCTCCGCGGGCAGTGCGTCGCGGATCGAATCCTTCGGGCCGAAGGCCGCCCGGCAGCGTCGCGCCACCCCCGGCAGCTCGTCGAGCGGCGCATCGCGCAGCCGGTCCGGCAGCGGGGCGAGGAAGGCCGACCAGCGAGCGTCGCCGCGCTGTCGGGCGGCCGCCAGCAGCCGATCCGCATGGCGGGCCGACGCGAGGGCGGCCTCGTCGATCGCCGGGCGCTCGTGCCGCGCCGGCCGGTCAGCCCGGACCACGACCGCTCAGGCGTCCCGTCGGATCGTCGGGCCGGGGGTCGTATCGGGTCGCTGGACCAGCAGCAGCGGGAGTCGCTTGCGCTCCGAGCCGTTGACGACGATCCGGACCGAGTAGTCGCCCGGTGCCGGGAAGGTCACGTTCCACAGGTCGATCGAGAACGTGATGATGTTGTCGCGTCCGTCGCCGTGACCGTGCGCGACCAGGCCGCCGGTCGCTCCCGTCACCTCGCGGCCGTCCGGGTCGAGGAGCACGAACCGGATCTGGTGCTCGTGGTCGAGCTCGGCGCCGGTGACCAGCAGGCCCACGACGAGGCAGATGTGGGGCTGGCGGAGCGGGAAGCTCGGGCCGCCGATCCGGCTGATGCCGCCGCCGAGGACGTGGAACTTCTGACCGGGCAGGGTCTCGGCCGCATCGGCCAGGAAGGCGAAGTCGATCTCGGGCATGGGCCGATGGTACGCCGCGACGGGGATCGCCGGTCGGCCTGACGGTCGTCGCGGGATCGAGCGGACCGCCGCGTGTGCCGGGGCGACTTACCGGGCGTCGCTCCTAGCGGCCGACCCCGGCCCTCGCCCGCTTCGGCGCGCGGATCGGCGCCGGCGGCGGCTCGACGCTGTCGCGACCGTTGCCGCCCCCCCGCCCGGCGGCCTCGGCGAACGTCACGTCGGACAGCGGCACCAGAGGCTCGCCGCGGAGGACACGACCCAGGTACTCGCCGGTCGCCGAACCCGGCGCGGCGGCGATGTCCTCCGGTGTCCCCTCGGCGATGATCTCGCCGCCCCGCAGGCCACCCTCGGGCCCGAGGTCGACGATCCAGTCGGCGGTCTTGATGACATCGAGGTTGTGCTCGATGACCAGGACGGTGTTGCCGGCGTCGACGAGCCGGTGGAGGACGTGCAGGAGCTTCTCCACGTCGGCGAAATGGAGACCCGTCGTCGGCTCGTCGAGCACGTAGAGCGTTCGGCCGGTGGCCCGGCGCGAGAGCTCCGTGGACAGCTTCACGCGCTGCGCCTCGCCGCCCGACAGCGTCGTCGCCGGCTGCCCCAGGTGGATGTAGCCGAGGCCCACGTCGTTGAGTGTCCGCAGCTTCGCCGCGACCGACGGGACCGCCGAGAAGAAGTCGAGGGCCTCCTCGACCGTCATCTCGAGCACGTCGGCGATCGACCGGCCCTTGTAGTGGATCTCGAGGGCCTCGCGGTTGTACCGGGCGCCCTTGCAGACCTCGCACGGGACGTAGACGTCCGGCAGGAACTGCATCTCGATCTTGATGATCCCGTCGCCCTTGCAGTTCTCGCAGCGGCCGCCCTTGACGTTGAAGCTGAAGCGGCCGGGCTTGTAGCCGCGCACGCGCGCCTCGGGCACCCCCGCGAACAGCTCGCGGATGGGCCCGAACAGCCCCGTGTACGTCGCCGGGTTGGAGCGGGGCGTCCGCCCGATCGGGCTCTGGTCGATCTCGATGACCTTGTCGACGTGCTCGACGCCCTCGATCGCGTCGTGGTCCCCCGGCTGCTCGCGTGAGCCGTACAGCTCCCGGGCGAGCGCCCGGTAGAGGACCTCCGTGACGAGCGTGCTCTTGCCCGAGCCCGAGACGCCCGTGACGGCGATGAAGCGGCCGAGCGGCAGCCGGACATCGATGTCCTTGAGGTTGTGCTCGCGGGCGCCGCGGATGAGCAGCGCCCGACCGTTCCCCGCCCGGCGCCGCTCCGGGACGGCGATCGTGAGCTCCCCCCGGAGGTACGCACCGGTGACCGAGCGGGGCTCCGCGAGGACCAGCTCGAGCGGGCCGTTGGCGATGATCTCGCCGCCGTGCTCGCCGGCGCCCGGCCCGATGTCGATGACCCAGTCGGCCGTCCGGATGGTCTCCTCGTCGTGCTCGACGACGAGGACCGTGTTGCCCAGGTCGCGCAGCCGGGTCAGCGTGGCGATGAGCTTCGCGTTGTCGCGCTGGTGGAGCCCGATCGACGGTTCGTCGAGGATGTACAGGACGCCCATGAGCGAGGTGCCGATCTGCGTCGCAAGGCGGATCCGCTGGGCCTCGCCGCCGGAGAGGGTGACGCTCGCCCGATCGAGGGTCAGGTAGTCGAGGCCGACATCGACGAGGAACCCCAGCCGGGCGACGATCTCCTTGCGCACCTGGTAGGCGATCGTCCGCTCGCGCTCGGTCAACCGCTCGGGCAGGTCGGTCGTCCAGGCGAGCGCCTCGGTCACGGCCCGGGTGGAGACCTGCCAGATGCTCTGCCCGTCGATGGTCACCGCGAGCACCTCGGGCCGCAGCCGCTTCCCGCGGCAGGTGGGGCAGGGCCGCGTGACCATGAACTTCTCGAGCTCGGTCCTGATGTATTCCGACTCGGTCTCGCGGTAGCGCCGCTCGAGGTTCGAGACGAGCCCCTCGAACGTCGCCGTGTAGGCGTTCTCGCCACGGTCCGTGCGGTAGCGCAGGAGGACCTTCTCGTCCTTCGGCGCATGGAGGAGGTAGTCGAGGGCCGCCCCGGGCAGGGACCGGACCGGCGCGTGGAAGTCCCAGCCGTGGGCCGCGCAGATCGCCTCGACGATCCTCAGCCGCCACGACTCCTCCATCGGCAGTCGCGACCAGGGCACCAGGGCGCCCTCGGCCAGCGACCGGTCGCGGTCCGGGATCAGCAGCCCGGGATCGATGACCAGCTGGCTGCCGAGGCCAGTGCAGGTGGGGCAGGCGCCGTGCGGCGAGTTGAAGGAGAAGCTCCGCGGCTCGAGCTCGTCGATCGTCGTCCCGTCGTATGGGCAGCTGTAGCGCTCGCTGTAGCGCCGCTCCTCGAACGGCGCGGCCTCGCCCTCCCGCGGCGCGGGGGAGACGAGGACGACGCCCTCCCCGAGCCGCAGGGCGGTCTCGATCGAATCGGCGAGCCGGGCGGCATCCGGATCGGGGACGGTCCGGCCGGTGGCGGGATCGATCGGCCGGCCGTCGGCGGCCCGGGCCGCGCCCACGGGAGCCTCGGCGTACCGGATGACGTAGCGATCGACGACGACCTCGATGCTGTGTCGACGGTACTTGTCGAGCGTCGGGGCCTCCGACAGGTCGTACTGGACGCCGTCCACGCGGACCCTGACGAAGCCCTGCTTCCGGGCGGCCTCGAAGATGCGGTCGCCCTCGGTCTTGCGGTCCCGGACGAGCGGGCCGAGGACGAGCAGCCGGGTGCCCTCCGGCAGGGCCAGCACCTGGTCGACGATCTGCTGGACGGTCTGGCGCTCGATCTCGCGGCCGCAGGTCGGGCAGTGCGGGTGACCGATCCGGGCGAACAGCAACCGGAGGTAGTCGTAGATCTCGGTGACGGTCCCGACGGTCGATCGCGGGTTGCGGCTGGCGCCCTTCTGGTCGATCGAGATGGCCGGCGACAGCCCGTCGATCTGGTCGACGTCCGGCTTCTCCATCTGGCCGAGGAACTGGCGGGCGTACGCCGACAGGCTCTCGACGTAGCGGCGCTGGCCCTCGGCGTAGATCGTGTCGAAGGCGAGGCTGCTCTTGCCGCTGCCGGAGAGCCCGGTGATGACGACGAGCCGGTCGCGCGGGAACGCGACGGAGACATCCTTGAGGTTGTGCTCGCGCGCGCCGCGCACGACGATCCGGTCCTGGGGCACGGACCCAGTCTACCCGACCGGGCAAGAACCGAACAAGCGTTCTAGGCGTCGCGAGCCCCGCCGGTGGGCGACGTGCGCCATGGGGCGCGGCGCCGTCAGCGCCGTCGCCGGCGGGTCATCGCGTGGCGATTCGGCTCGAACCCGAGCCGGGCGTAGACGCCCTCGACGCCGGGCGCCGCGTCGAGGTCGAAGCGGAGCTCGTCGCGGCCCTCCATGAGCCGCCCGACGAGGCGGGACGCGATGCCGAGCCCCTGCCAGGCGGGATCGACCATCACCATCGAGACGATCGCCGTGAACGCCCCATCCGAGATGAGCCGGGCGAACCCGACGAGCCGCTCGCCGTCCCAGGCACCCTCGGTCGCCGTGGAGCCGGCGAGCGCGCGTCGCAGTCGCTCGACGTCGGCCGCCCGGTGGTCCCAACCGACCGACCGCAGGAGCCGCACGAGCGGGGCGGGATCGGCGAGGCGGTCGTCCCGGACGGCGAGCCGGTCGGCGCGGCCCTCGGCCCGGGCGAGCCGCCGGTCCAGCTCGCGCAGATGGTCCAGCGAGTGATAGAGGTACCGGCGGACGACCTTCGGGAGGGTCCAGTCCTCGCCCTTGCCGTCGGTCCGGGCCAGCGCGGAATCGAGCCGCTGCAGGCGGCGCAGGCCGTCGACCGCCCAGGCGCGCGTGGCGTCGAGGTAGGCCCGCGCGTCGCCGTCCCGCGGCGGCCCCGCGAACCGGGCGGCGGGATCGAGACGGCTGCCCAGCCAGATCTCGGCGCTCGCGAGGTGCCGCAGGACCTCGTCGGCCGTCCTGCCCGGCGATCCGTCGGCGGCCCGCGCGGCCGGGTCGGCGGGGTCGAGCGGCCCGTGGGCGGCCTCGTGTCGAGCCACCCGCTCCACCAGGTCGAGCAGGTCGTCGCGGGCGAGGGTGAGCCGCCGGAGCGTCGTCTCGAGCTCGTCCCGGCCGAGGGGGCGACGATCGGCCGCGAACGTCGCGTTCCGCTCGTGGCCGTCGAGGACGTCGGCCGGGACCTCCTCGACGACGTCGAGCCCGGCGATCGGCGGCAGCGAGGCGTCGTCACCGTGCCCGGCCAGCCAGTCGCGGAACCAGCCGGCGACGGACGTCGCCTGCGACAGCGCGGCCTCCCGAGTCGGTTGCCAGCCGAACGCGCCGGGCAGGTCGAGGAGCCAGACGCCCCAGCGACCGCCGTCGTAGCCCGGTTCGAGCCAGACGCGGAGCGGAGCGGGCGGGGATGGGGCCGGGGACGACGGCTCAGGCATGGCTTGGAGTCTACGACCGGCGCCGCCTCGTCATCGCCCCAGGGCCCGGCCCGGGCGCCCCCGGGAGGACGTCAGCGGCGGCGTCCGGGTCGCTGCCCGGTCCGGCGCTTGATGTTCGGGGTCACCGTCCGGTCCCAGGTGGGTCGTTCGAGCCAGCGGGCCTGCCAGCCGCCGTCGTCCTCGTGCTCGTCCCGGATGCCGGGCAGCCAGTCGGAGGCGGTGACCGCGACCTGGTCCTCGCCGGCCGGGGTCCCGGCGAGCGCGGCCGCCGGCTCCTCGGCCGAGGGCAGGACCTCGACGGCGGTCACCGTGACGGTCGACGCCGGCGGGGACGGCCGGCCATCGCCCCGCTCCCGCCGCCTCTCGCGGGCCTCCGCCGCCGCCCGTTCGGCCGCTCGGCCGACGATGAGCGACTGGTCCTGCTCGAGCACGCGGAGCCGGATCTGCTGGATCTCGTCGCGCAGCGCGGCGGCCCGCTCGAACTCGAGCTCCCGGGCCGCAGAGCGCATCTCGGTCTCCATCTGGGCGAGCAGCTTCTCGATGGCGGCCTGGTTCTGGCTCGAGAGGGCCCGCTCGGCGAGCGCCTCGCGGTCGGAGGTGTATACGACGGACGACTCGGCGACCGACCGGAGCCGCTCGTTCAGGTCATGGATGCCCTTGACGATCGTCGTGGGCTGGATGCCGTGCTCCTCGTTGAAGCGCTCCTGCACCCGCCGGCGGCGGTCGGTCTCGCCGATCGCCGCACGCATCGAGTCGGTCATCGTGTCGGCGTACATGACGACCTCGCCGCCGACGTTGCGGGCCGCTCGGCCGATCATCTGGATGAGCGACCAGGCGCTTCGCAGGAAGCCTTCCTTGTCGGCGTCGAGGATGGCGACGAGGGTGACCTCGGGCAGGTCGATGCCCTCGCGCAGGAGGTTGATCCCGACGACGACGTCGTAGATGCCCAGCCGGAGGTCGCGCAGGATCGCCACCCGCTCGAGGGTGTCGACCTCCGAGTGGAGGTACTGGACCTTGACCCCGAGCTCGTGGAGGTAGTCGGCCAGGTCCTCGGCCATCTTCTTCGTCAGCGTCGTGACCAGCGCGCGCTCGCCGACCTCGACGCGCTTGCGGATCTCCTCGAGCAGGTCGTCGATCTGGCTCTCCGTGGGCCGGACCGAGACCCGCGGGTCGACGACCCCGGTCGGGCGGATGAGCTGCTCGACGATCCGCTCGCTCCGCTCCAGCTCGTACGGACCGGGCGTCGCGCTCATGTAGATCGCCTGCGAGACCGACCCTTCGAACTCCTCGAACGTCAGCGGGCGGTTGTCGAGCGCCGACGGGAGGCGGAAGCCGAAGTCGACCAGGATCTCCTTGCGCGTCCGGTCGTTCTTGTACATGCCGACGACCTGCGGGATCGACATGTGCGACTCGTCCACGACGAGCAGCCAGTCGGGCGGGAAGTAGTCGAGCAGCGTCCATGGCCGGCTGCCCGCGACGCGCCGCGAGAGGTGGCGGGAGTAGTTCTCCACGCCCGAGCAGAAGCCGAGCTCCCGGAGCATCTCCAGGTCGAACGTCGTCCGCTGCCGCAGCCGTGCCGCCTCGAGCGCGCGCCCCTCCGCCTCGAGCTGACCGACCCGCTCCCCCATCTCGGCCTCGATGTCGACGATCGCCTCCTTGAGCTTGTCGGCGGGCGTCACGTAGTGCGTCGCGGGGTAGACGTTCAGCTCCGTGCGCTCGGCCAGCAGCTCCCCGGTCAGCGGATCGAGCTCGGTGATCCGCTCGACCTCGTCGCCGAAGAACTCCACCCTGAGGAGCGTCTCCTCCGAGGCCGGCTGGAGCTCGAGCGTGTCGCCCCGGACGCGGAAGCGAGCGCGGCTCAGCGCCTGGTCGTTGCGCTGGTACTGGAGGTCCACGAGGTGGCGCAGGACGGCATCGCGCCGGTACTGGCCGCCGGTGCGCAGCCGGAGGACGGTGGCCCCGTAGTCGACCGGCGCTCCGAGGCCATAGATGCAGGAGACCGAGGCGACGATGATGACGTCGCGGCGCTCGAAGAGGGCGTGGGTCGCGGCATGGCGCAGCCGGTCGATCTCGTCGTTCCGGCTGGAGTCCTTCTCGATGTAGGTGTCCGAGCGGGGCAGGTACGCCTCGGGCTGGTAGTAGTCGAAGTAGCTGACGAAGTACTCGACCGCGTTGTCCGGGAAGAACTCGCGGAACTCGCTGTAGAGCTGGGCGGCGAGCGTCTTGTTGTGGGCGAGGACGAGCGTCGGCTTGTTGTGCCGCGCGATCGCGTGGGCGATGGTGAAGGTCTTGCCGGTGCCCGTCGCCCCGAGCAGCGTCTGGTGGCGGAGGCCCCTGGCGAGCCCGTCGGACAGGCGCTCGATGGCCGCCGGCTGATCGCCGGTCGGCTCGAATGGGGCGACGAGCCTGAAGTCGGGCACGGGCCGAGTCTAGCACCGCCGGCCCCCGACCCACAGAACGGATGTTCTAGTCAGAACCGCCCGCGGCGCCACCGCGCGACGGGCGGTGCGCCCGGCGGTGACGCTCCGGGGGACGGGAGGGTGGGCCGGGGTGGGACGACCGGGTCATACCCGCGGAGCAGGTCCCTTCCGAGACTCGCCACGTAACCGACTCACAGCCGGAGGTCGCGCACGCCTCGCATGCGCCACGTCCCGACACGCCGAACGCTCCGCCCGCGCTCGCCGGTCGGTCGACCCGTCGGCCAGCCGCACGGGCCCGCCCGCGGGCAGGGTCTCGTCGAGTTCGCGCTCGTCCTGACCCCGCTGATGATCCTGCTGCTCGGGATCATCCAGTTCGGCTTCATCTTCAACACGTACATCACGATGACGAACGCGGCGCGAGAGGCCGCTCGTGCGGGGACGATCGTCATCTACGACCGGTCGCTCTCGAAGGCCCAGAACGACCTCGTCCGGAACGAGGCGATCCGGACGACCCTCCTCGGCTCGATGAACATGCTGAGCACGACGTCGCCCCAGTTCAGCACCAGCGGGACCTGGACGCAGAGCGGCCTGACGTTCACGAACGGCGACCTCACCGTCACCTATGTCATCCCGGCGGGCGTCACGGACAACGATCCCAGGACGGGCGAGCAGGTGACGGTCAGCGCGACATACCACCAGGACCTGATCGTCCCGCTCATCTCCAACTTCCTCCCGAAGGACGCCGGGGGTCGTCTCCGCCTCACCGGCCAGGTGACGATGGTGATCAACTGATGGGCGGTCGCCGACACCGCCTCGACGACGGCCAGGTCCTCGTCATCTTCGTCCTGGCGCTCGTCGTTCTGATGGTCGCGGCGGGGATCGCCTTCGACCTTGGCCGGTTCTACAGCGAGAAGCGGTTCCTGCAGAACGCGGCCGATGCCGGGGTGCTCGCGGCCGCGAACGAGCTCATCCAGGGTGGGACGCCGACCGACGCACAGAACTCGGCGATGGACGTCCTCACCCGCAACTTCGTCGGCAGCCCGACCGGCAGCAACCCGCAGCTGCCACCCGCGACCCCCGTCTACGCCTCCGGCCATGCGGGGGACCCGGCCTTCCTGGTGGACGGGATCCTCGTGAACGGCGGCGACATCCGGGTGGCCGTCCAGAGCAACGTCGGCTATACGTTCGGGCGCGTCGTCGGCCTCTCGAGCAACACCGTGACCGCCCAGGCCCGGGTCAGGCTCACCGGAAGCCTCGTCCCGATCGCGGTCCGCCATTACCTCAACGCACCCGGCCCGAGCGCCGGCGCCACCTCGCCCTGCGCCGGCGACCCCAGCATCTTCGAGGACCTCGTGTCGACCGAGGACACCGCCTGCCTGGGCAGCGTGTCCAACGCCGCACTGCGCACGGCGGCCTCGCCGGGCCTCCCGTTCGATCCGTCGAACCCCGAGAACGACACGGCGCACCACGGTCCGATCATCGCGCTCGTCGGCCAGGGAGCCACGCCCAGCAACGCCGCGAACTTCCGGGGGTTCGTGGCCCTCGACATCCGCGACTTCGCGAACTCGACCTCGAACGTCTTCTACAACGGCGTGACCTCCGGGACCCAGCCGAACGTGCTCAAGAGCATGGAGTCCGGCTGGGTCGCGACCGGCTACCCGGGACCGGCCTTCCCGCCAGTGACGTCGCCGCCGGATCCGAACGACCAGGTCGGGATCATGGACGGCAACTCGGCCGGCGTCGTCGTGGCCGCGATCGGCAGCCGGTACGCGCCGGGGGACGAGATCCTCGCGGCCGTCTACTCCGGCACCGTCATGACGATCCCGGACTTCTCGTACACGGTGCCGTCCTCGGTGTCGATCGGGACGACGGAGGACCGGGACGGCCAGGTCACGATGACCGTGAGCAAGAACGCCGCGTTCAACGGGACGGTCACGAGCTCCGTCGTGGACGACTGGAACGACCCCCAGAACCCCTACGGATCGACGCTCTCGCCCCTGGCCTTCTCGCCTGACCCGAACACCCCGCCGACGACGGTCACCTGGACGACGTTCCGCACGACCGGGGCGCCGACGGGCATCTACTCGATCTGGATCAAGGGGCATTCGTCGAGCCCCTACCTGACCGACCACTACTACCCGGTGGCGGTCAACGTCGGCGGCGTGGCGCGCGACTTCAGCAGCACCGGCTCGGGCCAGGTCTTCTCGATGAGCGCGACCGGGCAGACGGCGACCGGGTCGATGACCTTCAGCACGCCCAACAACGGCAACACCTACTTCGGCGGCACGGTCAACCTCAGCCTCGAGGGCGGACCGGACGCGAACGGCGCGCTGCCGGCCGGCCTCGGGGCGACCTCGCTCAGCCCGAGCAGCTTCACGCTCAACAAGAACGGCAGCCAGGCCGTCGCGGTCTCGATCAACGGCGGGACCCTTGGGCCCGGCGAGTACCCGCTGACGATCCGGGCCACCGGGACCAGCTCCGACGGCCAGAAGGTCACCCACCTCATCCCGATCCTGCTCGACATCGCGACCGCCGGCACGGCGTCGACCTATGTAGACATCCAGGGCTTCGCCGTCTTCCGGATCACCAGCATCGATTCCAACAACGTGTACGGATATGCCATCAGCGGCCTGTACGCGGACATGAACGACCCTGCCCTGAGCCACGGTCAGGTGGCCAGGCTGGTGCCCTGGAACTAGCCGGTCGGGCACGGCGGATCCCCCGGCTCGCCCAGGCGGGCGGGCCACCACGCGAGGCGGTCAGTGGAACTCGAGTACAAGGACAACAGCCGGCGGGCGCGGACGATCGTCGTCTTCGGGATCATCCTCGCGGTCATCGCGGGCGCGGCGGCCTTCTACCTCATCAACCAGGCCCAGCAGCAGGCCGGCCAGGGCGGGCTCCAGAAGGCCTCGTTCGTGGTCGCCGTGCGGACGATCCCTGCGCGGAAGCCCATCGAGGCCGGCGATGTCGCGCTCCGGGACGTGCCACTCGACCCAACGAACGCCAGCGGCATCGTGACCGACGTGAGCAAGGTCATCGGCCGCGTGCCGGCGGTCACGATCCTCGAGGGCCAGCTGGTCACGACGAACCTGCTCGCCTCCTCGTCGGAGGGCGGGCAGTTCTCGATCCTCGGCCCCGGCGAGACCGTCGGGCCGGACTCGCCTGCCTGGCGCGCGGTCTCGATCACGGTGCCCGACAACCAGGCGGTCGGTGGGCTGCTCCAGCCCGGCGAGACGGTCGACGTGTTCGTGACGGCGACGGTCAACGTGCCCGAGGGCCTGATCCAGCAGGGCAAGTACTACACGGACAAGTCGACCAAGGTCACCTACCAGGACATGCTCATCCTCGCCAAGTCGGGCCAGGCCTACATCCTCAAGGCGACCCTCCCGGTCGCGGAGGAGATCGGCCATCTCCAGGCGAGCGGCACGGCCCAGTTCAGCATGGTCCTGCGGCCGGACATCGACGGCCGGATGGTCGACGTCTCGGCCCTCGGCGAGACGACGAACCGGATCATCACCAAGTACGGCCTGCCGATCCCGGAGACCTACCCGGCCGGCAACGGACCGGTGCGGACGCCACCCCCGCTGCCCTCCCCTACCCCCTTCCAGCCGGCACCGTCGCCCTCGGCTCCCTAGGCGCCCGGTCGCGGCCGGGCGGCACCGCCGCGCCGCCCGGGACGCTCCTGCGCCGCTGACCCGGCGCGCCTCCCCGACCGCCCGGTCCCACCCGGACCGGGCGGTCGGCTCGCGTCGACCCCGGGCCTCGACGGGCCCGACCGGCCGCCCGCCGTGAGCGCCTCGGCCAGGGCGTC
>JAPVSP010000523.1:0-7798 GCA_047519685.1 Chloroflexota bacterium | reverse complement strand
GTCGTGGAGCGCGTCGACGCCCGGTGGCTCATCCCGTCGGGCCGCCTGGGCGGGTTCACGGTCCGCTCTCTCGGCCACTCCGGCGACTGACCCGGGCTGGCTGCCTGCAGGCCCTCGAGCAGCCCGCCGTCCACGGCCGTGGATGTGCCGGTCTGGTAGCTGGCCTGCGCTACAGGCGCCGCCCCGGTCGGCGCCATGGGCCCGCCGCCATGGTCCGTTCGCCCATCTTCGACCGGACGACTTCACTATCGTCGCGGCCGGGCGTCGGGGCCATCCTTGCCCCGCGATGGAGGATCAGCCGAGCCGCGCCGAGACGCTGCCCACACTCTACCGGGCGGTCCTGGACGGCGTGACCGAGCTCGAACGCCGTGGCGATCGGGCGCGAGCGCTGAGGGTCCGCGCCCGCGCCACCCGGAGCTACGCCGTCTGGGATGCCAAGGCCGAGCGGCGCCTCAGGTCGGTGCTCGACGAGCTGCGCCGCAGCCTCGACGCGCCGACGACACGCGAACGTGTTCGGCGGCCGGGCCTGGGTGGCCGGCTCCGGGCGAGCGCTCGAGCGTCGATCCGGGAGCGCGCCCCCAGCGGTTGACCCGTCGGCCGCGGTCCCGCGTCGACCCACGTCCGCCGACGCCGACCGCTCCGGCGCCCCGAGCCACGTCCGACGCGCCGACGCCGACCGCTCCGACGCCGGCCGGCCAGGTCCCCGGACGGCCCGACGCGGTACGCTCGCCCGGTGAGCGACCAGCGGGTGGGCGATCTCGTCGCCCGTGCCCTCGACGCGTATCCGGACCTCGTCGCGCTGGCCGAGAGCGTCGAGGACGAATGGCAGTACGTGACCGACCTGTCGGGCGCCTGGCGGGCGAGGCTTGCGGCCGTCGCCGGCGCCCGGGCCGACGAGGCCGTCCCCGACGGGGCGCCGGAGGCGGTCGAGGCCGCCGTCGCGGAGATCCGGCTCGTCACCGATCCTCACCGGGCGATCGACTGGCTGTCGACCTTCCCCCAGGTCGTCCTGGCCGCCCTCGGCGAGCCGGGCTAGGCCGTGCGCTTCCAGGACGCCGCGCCCGACGCGCGGGCGGTCGTCTACCAGCGGATCCAGGCCGACCCCCTGGTCGCCCGCGCGGCGGCGCTGCTGGCCGACGCCACGCCGCTCGAGCGGCTGCTCGCCCGGGCGGCGATGAACGGGGAGCGCACGGATCCCGTCGTCTGGCGAGCGATGTTCCCGGGTCTGTTCGGTCCGGGGGCCGACGCCGGCCTGCGCGATCGAGCGGAGGCGATCCTCGAGGCCTCCCTGGCCGTTGCGGACCGGGGCGAGCAGGCGCGCTCCCAGTACCGGGGCGCGATCGTCGAGGCCCTGACGGAACGGCTCCTGGCCCGTCGATCGAACGCCGTCCGGCGGGAACGCCGGATCCTCTTCGACGGCGTCCGCTCGGAGATCCACCCCTACGACGTCACGGTCGAGGACCCGGGCGCCGCCGAGGCGTACGACTGCAAATGGGGCGCGCGCGGGATCAACGGCGAGGTGCTCCTGCAGCTCGACGAGGCGCGCGCCCACGCGATGGAGGAGGACGGACGCCTCACGGCGGCCCTGGTGATCTTCGACGCCCTGCGCTCCTGCCTCGTCCGGCTCGCTCGCCAGACGGCCCCGGCGGCGGAGACGAGGCTGACGACGATCGAGACGCTGCAAGAGCTGGCGGTCCGTCAGCCCGCCCGGCGGGCCCGGCCGCGATGAGCGGGCCCGGGCCGGAGATCGCCGACCGCCAGGTCGGGGCGACGTCGGCCAGCGCCGCACTGACCGTCCCGTACCGGGTACGGTTCGACGAGGCGACGCCCGACGGCGTCGTGCGGACCTCGGCGCTCCTGCGGTATGCGCAGGACTGCGCCTGGGTCCACTCGGAACGGCTGGGATTCGGGCGGGACTGGTATGCCGAGCGCGGGCTGTTCTGGGTCGCCCGGGCCGTCGAGCTGAGGATCCGGGCGAGGGCCGGGACAGGGTCCACCCTCCGGGTGACGACGACGGTCCTGGGGTTCCGTCGGGTCTGGGCCCGACGCCGGACCGATCTCGTCGCGGCCGACGGCGCGCCGGTCGCCGACGTGGATACGGACTGGGTGCTCATCGACGAGCGCGGCGCCCCCGCGCGAGTGCCGGACGACTTCACCCGGCTCCTCGGCGCATCGCCCGTCCGGTTCGAGCCGCATCGGGTCGTCCTGCCGCCCACCCCGCCCGACGCGGCGCGGACCCGGTTCGCGACTCGCCCCCAGGAGCTCGATCCGATGGCCCACGCGAACAACGCCGCCTACCTCGACTGGCTCGAGGAGGCGGCGCTCAGGCTGCCCGACGGAGCCGACCAGGTCCGGGCTTCGCCGAGGACCTACCGCCTGGAGTTCCTGCTGCCGGCCGTTCCCGGAGCGGCGCTCGAGGGGGCCGCCTGGCGGGAGCCGCCTGGCGCGAACCGGATCGGGTATCGCCTCGTCGACCAGGATGGCGAGCTGCTCCGCGGGACGCTGGAGACCTGATCGGGGCCGCGGCCTCCTGGCGGTACGTCGGCTTCACGCCGGTGCCCCGTCGCACCGCCGCGGTGCGGCGTCGCACCGGGCCAGGTGCCCCGTCGCACCGGAGCCCGCTCCCGTGGTCGCACCGGACCGCCCAGCACCTCATCCGACCGCCCGGGGCGACCGGGACCCGGGACCCACCCGGACCCGGACCCGACGTCCGTCCCTGACGTCGGGTGGCGGCGGGTACCAGTCCATTCCCGTTCGGGACGGTACCCCCGCGCTATGGTCGCGCCGATGGCCGGTGGGCAGGCTAGGCGTCGACGACCCGGCGCCACGAGGGGTGCCGGCCCATGGGGATCCACCCAGCGTGACCGACCCGCTCCTCCTCACCCAGGTCGTGGCCGTCGTCGTGGCTGTCGCGACCGTGGGCGCCATCGTCGGGTCCGCAGGCTACGTCGCGATCATCGGCCGGCGCGACCTGCGCCGCATGGTCCGACTCACCGAACGGCTGGCCGCGGCGGACCCTCGGGCGCTCGACGCAGCGCAGCTCTCGCGCATCCGCGATCGGCGGCTTCGCGGCGCCTTCGAGCGCCTGGCGGACCGGCTGGCCGAGACCTGGACCCTGGCGACCGTCGACCTCCTGACCGAGGTCCACAACCGCCAGGCCGTCCTGATGCGGCTGGAGGAGGAGCTCCAGCGTGCCAGTCGATACGGGCGGCAGCTGTCGATCATCCTCGTCGACCTCGACCACTTCAAGCGGCTCAACGACTCGTACGGGCACGCGGCCGGGGACCGCGTCCTGAACACGGTCGCCCGGACCCTGCGTGACAGCGTCCGGGCGGTCGACATCGTCGGGCGGTACGGCGGCGAGGAGTTCCTCGTCGTCCTGCCCGAGACCGACGTCGACGCAGCCGCCGCCCTCGCCGAGAAGCTCCGTCGGCAGACGGGCGCGGCCAAGGTCGAGCTCGACGACGGCCATCGGGTCGCGGTCACGCTGTCCGCGGGCGTCGCCGGCGGGCCCGGGACGCACCTCCGCCTGGACGCCCTCGTCCGCGACGCCGACGCCGCGCTCTACTCGGCGAAGGCCCTCGGTCGGGACCAGGTCTTCGTCTTCCATGAGATCGAGGACGACCTGCCGGTCCGCCGGGCGGCGATCGCCCCGGAGGCGCGGGAGACCGCGCTCGGCGTCGGTCGGGCGGCACTGTCGGCAGCGACCGACGCCCTGACGGAGGCCCTCGTCGGGCGGGCGCCGTGGGCCGGTCGGCCCTCCACGATGATCGCCGGGGCCTCGATGTCGGTCGCCCGCTCGCTTGGCCTGCCCGAGCGTGAGATCGAGCGGATCCGGGTCGCCAGCCTCCTCCACGACCTCGGCAAGCTCGCGATCCCGGACGACATCCTGTCGAAGCCCTCGCAGCTCGCCGAGCCCGAGTGGCGGGTCGTGGCCGAGCATCCGAAGATCGGCCAGGTCGTGCTCGAGCAGGCCGGTGCGCTGCGCGACGCCGCGACGATCGTCCTCCATCACCACGAGTGGTACGACGGCCGGGGCTACCCGCATGGCCTGGCCGGCGAGGAGATCCCGATCGGCGCGCGGATCGTCGCGATCGCCGACGCCTACGAGGCGATGGTCGCCGGCCGGCCCTACCGCGGCCCGATCTCCCACGAGGCTGCCCTGGCCGAGCTCCGGCGGCACGCGGGCATCCAGTTCGATCCGCAGCTCGTCGAGCAGTTCGCCGCGCTGTTCGACGCCGGGATGCCGTGGCCGGTCGAGGCCCACCGCCACGACCTGGTCGCCGGCGCCGAGGAGCCGGCCGAGGCCGCCCACGGGAAGGAGCACGACCGTCTCCAGGCGAGGCGCCGACGTGCCGTCCGGCGGCCCAGGCGGCCCGCCGACGCGGCCCTGCCAGGCGCCGGGGCCGAGGCGCCGGCCGTCGAGCATGAGCCCGCGGCGGACGGGGCCCCGGCGGCCGTCCGTGGCTCCGGCGGCACCCGGGGGTACCGGAAGACAGGCACCGAGGGCTGAGCCAGGACCGTCCCGCCCCGCGACCGGCTATCGTCGTCAACGCATGACGCGAGTGGTCTTCAGCGGCGGGCGGGTCTTCGACGGGAGCGGCGCGGATCCCGCGTCGGCCGACATCGCGGTCGAGGATGGTCGGATCGTCGCGGTCGGGCCCCGATTGGACGGCGACGAGGCCGTCGACGTCGACGGTCGGACCATCCTGCCCGGGCTGTTCGACTGCCACGTCCACGTGGTCGTGAGCGACGTGGACCTGTGGCGCCGCGCGAACCGGCCGTTCTCCTACCCCTTCTTCGAGGCGGTCCGCAACCTGTCCGCGACCCTCCGGACGGGCATCACCACGGTCCGCGATGCCGGGGGCGCCGACCTTGGGGTGAAGCACGCGGTGGAGGACGGCCTGATCGCCGGACCCCGGCTGCTGATCTCGCTGGCGATGCTCAGCCAGACCGGCGGCCACGGCGACGACTGGCTGCCGTCGGGCTTCCGGGTCGGGCTCCTGCCGTCGCATCCGGGCGTGCCCGAGAGCATCGTCGACGGGCCGGAGGCGATGCGTCGGACGGTGCGCGAGCTGATCCGGATGGGGGCGGACGTCATCAAGGTCGCGACCTCGGGCGGGGTGCTCTCGCCACGCGACGACCCGCGGCATGCGCACTTCCGGTCGGATGAGCTCGAGACGCTCGTGGCGGAGGCGTCCGCCGCGGGCCGCTGGGTGATGGCGCACGCACAGGCCGCCGACGGCATCAAGAACGCCGTCCGCGCCGGCATCCGCTCGATCGAGCACGGGGTCTACCTCGACGACGAGGGGATCGAGCTGATGCTCTCGCGCCGGACGTGGCTCGTCCCGACCCTCGTCGCGCCGCAGGCGGTCATCGACCTCGCCGCGGCGGGCGCATCGCTCCCCGAGGCGATCGTCGACAAGGCGCGGATGGTCGTCGACGCCCATCGTTCGGCGTTCCGGAAGGCGGTCGAGGCCGGCCTCCGGATCGCGATGGGCACCGACTCCGGCGTGGCGCCGCACGGTGCCAACCTCCGCGAGCTCGCGCTGATGGTCGAGGGCGGGATGCGCCCCGCCGACGCCCTCGTCGCGACGACCCGGAGCGCCGCCGAGCTCCTCGGGCTCGAGCGGGACCTCGGGACCATCGAGGCCGGGAAGCTGGCGGACCTCGTCGTGGTCGAGGGCGACCCCTACGCGTTCACCGACCTCCGCGAGCGCGTCCGCGGCGTCTGGAAGGCCGGCCTGAGGGTCGCCTGAGCCCGACGGACCGGCGATCGGTCGCGCCGTGGCCGGTCAGCCACCCCCGATCCTCTTCGACGCCGCCCGGACCTGGCCCAGGAGCGCCGCCCCGTCGCCGGCCGGGTCCAGCAGGTTCGGCTGGCTGCCGTCGAGGATCAGCGTGGGGTGGAGATCGAGCTGGACGAGCCGCCGGCCGACGAACGTGAGGTCGGCGAGGGCGCCCTCCATGGTCCGCTGGTCGTGGGTGAGCTCGAAGACGAGGTCGCCCAGCGAGTAGAGCACGGGTCGTCCATCGATCGCCTCGAGCGGTCCCACCCAGTGCGAATGGCTGCCGAGCACTGCGTCCGCCCCGGCCGCGATCAGCGCCGCCGCCTCGCTTCGCTGCATCGTCGAGACGGCGTCCGTGTACTCGACCCCCCAGTGCGGCATCACCACGACCACGTCCGCCCCCGCGGCCCGCGCCGCGTGGATGTCCGCGGCCGCCTGATCGAGCCGGAGCGGTGCCGCACCGGCACGTCCCGCTGCCGCGTCCAGATCCGGCCGGATCGTGTCGTAGGCGAGGACCGCGACTCGCAGGCCGCCGGCCTGGACGATGGCCGGACGCCGGGCCGCCGCCGGATCCGCCCCGGCGCCCGCATGCGCCAGCCCGAGGGCGTCGAGATGGCGGACGGTGTCGGCGATCCCGGTCGCGCCCGCGTTCGAGATGTGGTTGTTGGCCAGCGAGACGACGTCGACGCCGGCGTCCCGGAGACCGACCAGCAAGGCAGGGTCGAAGGTGAACACGAGGCCGCCCGGGTGATACGTGTAGTCGTCCGGGGCCGGCCCCTCCAGGTTCACGAGGGCCACGTCCGCGGAGCCGAGCAGCGAGCGGACGGCACCATCTCCGCCCGTCCGGCGACCGACGGGCAGGAGGGCCCCGCCCACGCCGCAGCAGGTCCACCCGGCGATCTCGGCAGTCCCTCCGTCCCAGGGGAAGTCCGCGCCTTTCCCGGCCAGGACGCTCTCCCGGTAGACGGCCCGATCGAGCATCACGTCGCCACCCGCCACGAGCGTCCAGGCGGCAGCCGGATCGAAGGGCTCGGCCCCGGCGGCCGGCGTCTCCCGGACGAGGAGCGGCCAGGCGTCGAGCGAATGGATGCGCTCCGCGCCGAAGAGCGAACGACCGTCGACGGCCAGGGCACGCACATCGGGGGTGACGTCGGCGGCGCGGAGGATCCCGATCGTCCCCGACGAGGCGAGGACGGCCGCACGGATCTCCGCCGGAGAGGCGGAGGGGAGGCCGATGCCCGGGGTCACGCCGAGGGTGGCGGCGAGCGCCGAGAGGTCGTCGGACATGACCGCGATCGAGCGGCCGGCGGGTCCGTCCAGGAGGCGGGCGATGTCGGCACGGCCGATGCTGCGCTCGGACGACCACGGGGCGACGATCGGCACGAGCGCCACCTCGCTCGAGTGGGGCGTCGGCTCTGCCGACGACCCCGTGGGGCCGGTCGGCATCGTGCCCGCGGACAGGCTCGTCCTCGGGCCGGACGACGCTCCCCGTCCCGTGTCGCCGCCGATCGGCGATGGACCCGCGCCCGTCCATCCGGCGCTCGCGAGCCCGATGAGGCCGACGGCAGCCAGGCCAGCACCGAGCGCACGCATCTGGCCAACGGATGGCCGGCGGGATCGGTGGCGATCGCGAGCGGTCGGTGCCACGGAGGCCTCTCAGGGAGGGATGTCCGCCTCAGCCTATCGCGTCGGACACGGCCGGGGTGTCGATCGGGCGAGAGGATCGACTCCGATCGCGATCGAGCGCGGCCGGCGAGTTCCGGGACGGTCCGCGGTCCGCCAGCCGGGCAGGATGGCGCCTACGGTTCGCTCGGCTCGAGGAGCGCAGCCTCCGGGCGAGCCCGCGGAGCCGCGGTGGGCCGTGCCGCGGCCTCGGCCTCGGCCGCCGCGATCTGCCCGTCGATCCGGTCGAGGAGCCTACTGGCACGCCTGCCTCGGGCGCGCGCCGTGACCTCCTCGAGCGCGGCCCGGCCGAGCGGCTCGTCGGGTCCGAGATAGCGCACCGAATC
>JAPVSP010000522.1:0-3483 GCA_047519685.1 Chloroflexota bacterium | reverse complement strand
CTGCGCAGGATGCCCTCCAGACGAAGATTCCCAGGTCAGAAGGGGTGCGAGAGGGGGGATTTGAACCCCCACGCCCTTTCGGGCACCGGATCCTAAGGTTGCTGCGGCCAGGCACGGATCCCGGCTCTACGTGTCATCCTGTGTCATCTGGTGTCGTCCTGTGCCGTCCCATGTCGTCCCGTCGTGAGCAAACCGTGAGCAAGGAGATGGTCGCGAGACCCAGACCCAGTACTCGCGCCGCCAGCCCTGCCCGACGGTCGCCCGGCGATCGCGGGTTTGTGTGCCCTTCACGGTCCTCAGCCACTTCGAACCTTTCCTGGTCTTGCCCGAGTGGTGCTCCGGGGGAAGAACGATGGCGGGCCGACCGGGCGGACAGCACTGCGATGGTGGCGTCACGACACGCCGGCCGCGCACCGCGATGTCGGCTCCCGGCATGGGCCGCATCGTGCCACTCTCGGGACAGCATGTGCTACCGGCCGTGAGGACGGTGCTCCGTGGCGCAAGGTGGCCGGGCGACGTCGCTTTCCGGGACGGCTGGATCGAGGCGGTCGGCACCGTGACGGAGGAGCCGGCTGACCAGGTCATCCGCTGCGACGGCGACCTCGTCACAGCCGGACTCGTCAACACCCACCACCACCTGTACCAGTGGATGACCCGCGGCCGCTGCGTCGGATGCGACCTGTTCAGCTGGCTCGTCGAGCTCTATCCGGTGTGGGGCCGGCTCGACGTCGAGGATGTTCGGGCGGCCGCGCTCGTCGGGCTCGCCGAGCTCGCGCTCACCGGCTGCACGACGGCCGCCGACCACCACTACCTCGTCCCGCGAGGCGACGACTCCGTGTTCGACGCGCTCGCGGACGCCGCCAAGACGATCGGGATTCGATTGCACCTCGCCCGGGGTTCGATGGATCTCGGCGAGTCGCGCGGCGGGCTTCCCCCCGACCACGTCGTCGAGGACATCGACGCGATCCTTGCTTCGACCGAGTCCATGATCGCTCGACGCCACGACGGCGAGAGAATCGTCGTCACGGTGGCACCGTGCAGCCCGTTCAGCGTGACGCCGGAGCTCATGCGCGAGTCGGCGGAGCTCGCCAGGAAGCACGGACTCCGGCTGCACACGCACCTCGCGGAGACGGTCGAGGAGGAGAAGGATTCGCTCGAACGGTTTGGCAAGCGCCCGGTCGATCTGCTTGACGAGCTGGGGTGGGTCTCGGGCGATGTCTGGGTTGCGCACGGGATCCATTTCGACGACGCGGAGGTCGCGCGGCTCGGCGCAGCAGGAACCTGTGTGGCGCACTGCCCGTCGAGCAACGCGCGGCTCGGCGCCGGGATGTGCCGCGTGACGGACCTGGAGTCGGTAGGGGTTCCCGTGGGTCTCGGCGTCGATGGCGCCGCGTCGGAGGTCGGCGGCCTGCAGCCCGAGCTGCGACAGGCGCTCTACACGGCGCGTCAGCGAGCCGGGCGGCCGGATGCGTTCATGCCGCCCGACGCGCTACGACTGGCGACCGAGGGCGGCGCCCGGTGCCTCGGCCGGAGCGACATCGGCAAGCCGAGCCCGGCTATCGGGCCGATCTCGTCGTGTGGCCGGCCGACGATCTCGCCGACTTCCCAGATGCGCTCGTCGGCTTCGTCCTTGGGCCTGATCGTCGCGCGCGCCACGTGTTCGTCGGTGGAGTGCGGGTGGTGGAGGATGGTGAGCTCGTCGGAGCCGATGCGTCGACGCTCCGCCGTGATCTCATCGAACGGGCTCAGCTCCTCTGGCCTTGATGCGCTGAGTAGATGACATCAGACCTGATGCCCCGGGCAGGAATCCAACCTGCGACACGCGGTTTAGGAAACCCGCTGCTGTCTCCACTGAGCCACGGAGGGCGGAGGGCGAGCGACGCACCGACGGGAGCCTGGAGGCCGTTACACCCCGCGTCGGCAACTTGACGGACCTGCTGCACGATCTGAAGTACTGCCAGCGAGGCTGCCCCGTCTGCAGCCACCGGGACCGACGCTGACGGTCCGCGCGTGCTGTAGGTGGTCGGTTGACGCTGACCGTCCCAGCGGTCGGGCCTCAATGTCGCTTCCTGCCGGAAACGACTGTCTTCCTTATGCTCAGTGCATGTTCTAAAAGGAGTAGGCGGTCCGCTGCGGATGCTGCAAAGAGGCCCAGCATGCAGTCCGTCAACGGCCGAGGACCTCGCGGACGAACGCCACCACGTCGGGCTCGCCCGGGTCGATGAAGTGCCCGCCGCCGACGAAGATCGTCCCCGAGCCGGGGATCGCCGCGGCCATGCGCTCGGTCACGCGGCGGAACGCAGGCGGCGACCCTTCCCCCGCGACGAGGAGCGTCGGTACGGAGATCCGGGCCAGATCCTCCTCGGTTGCCTCGAGCCACCTTCCCCGGAACTCGGCCAGGATCGCCGGCGAGTTGTCGATGAACATCTGGCGGACCGGCTCGGGGAAGGACTCCCACGCCGCGTCGCCGAGCACGCGTCGCAAGAACGTCTCGGCCACGCTCGAGATGTCCCGCGCCGCCGCCTCCTCGACGGCCCGGCGGACCCCGTCGGCCCACGCCATCGCCTCGGCGTCGAGGTTCAGCGCGGCCGCCTCGAGCAGCACGAGGGCCCGGACGTGGTCCGGATGCCGGAGCGCGAGCTCAATCGCGGTTTCCCCGCCATAGCTCCGCCCAATCACGACCGCCGGGACGGCGTCGAGCGCCTGGAGCAGGGCGGCCGCGTCCGCAGCGTGCTGGACGACGCTCGTCTCGTACGGATCGGGACGCTCGCTGCGAGTACAGCCGCGTCGGTCGTATGTGATCACCCGCCCGAGCTCCGCGAGCTCCTCGATCGCCTCCGGGCGCCACACCTTCGCCGACGACGAGGTCCCGTGGATCACGAGGATCGGGTCGCCCTCGCCGTGCTCCTCGTAGTACAGTCGGACGCCGTTCGCGTGGACCTCAGGCATCGCGGGCTCCCCCCGTCATCCCTCCGAGGGCCTCACCGATCCCGGCTCCCGCCTCGACGGGCCCTCGCAGAAGCGCCCCCCAGCGGATCAGGCTACACCGAGCGTGGCGCTCGGCGCTCTCGACGCAACGCCTGACGTTGCCGACCGCGGAGAACGGCGGTTTCCGGGAGCGCGAAACAGTCGTTTCCCTCCAGAACCGACACTGAGGCGCTGAGAGGCCTAGGACGGGCGGAAGACAGCCGGGCCTGGTCCGCGGGACGCGCGCAACGGGGGCTACTCATCTATCGGGCCTGCGCGGCCACAGGATGGGCCTTCGAGGAGTCAACCCCCCTCTGATCTTCCCTCGCCGAACCGCGAGAACCACGAGGAGCAGGACCGCAAGCAGCGCGCCCGCTCCGAGGGCGACCGAGAGGGAGGCGTGGGCCGACGGGGGCCTTGCCGCAGCCGGTCGGGGCTGCGTCCCCGCGGCTTGTACGGACGGTCTGGGGGGCAGGCCGAGCCTGTTCAGGAGGCCAAGGAGCAGGGGGGAGCCCG
>JAPVSP010000521.1:0-3096 GCA_047519685.1 Chloroflexota bacterium | reverse complement strand
GGACACCGAGCGGCTCGGCCGGCCGATCGTCCTGCCGATCCCGGCCGGTGCCGTCACCGACGCCACGACGCGGCGGCAGATCCTCGGCGAGATGCTCGAGCGGGCGATCGGCTACCGGATCGAGCTCACCGGCTCGATGACCGGCGAGCGACCGGCCGAGGCGGCGCGTCGATGACGCGCGGACCGCTCCCGGATCGCACGCGCACCTCGTCGCCGGATGGGGCCCCGGCGCCGCCGCCCGGCCGGCTCGTCGCGGCGGCCGGTCCGGTGGTCCGCGCCACCGACCTCGGCGACGTGGCCGTCGGCGAGGTCGTTCGCGTGGGGCCGCGCGGGTTGCTCGGTGAGGTCATCCACCTCGACCGGTCCGTCGCGACGATCGAGGTATACGAGGAGACGGCGGGCCTCGAGATCGGCGACGTCGTCGTCGCGACCGGAGCGCCCCTCCGCGTCTGGCTCGGGCCGGGGCTCCTGGGTGCCACGTACGACGGCCTGCAGCGACCGCTCGACCGGCTCGCGGCCGCTGGCACGGTCCTGCTCCACCCGGGGCTCGTCGTCGAGCTCGAGGCCGACCGGACGTCGGTCAGCCATGTCGTCGACCGGGCGATGCGGGCGGCCCTCGGCGACCGCCGCTGGTCGTTCGAGCCGCTCCGGGCCGCGGGTGACGCCGTGCGTCCCGGGGATGTCCTCGGCGAGGTGCCGGAGGGACCGTTCCGGCACCGGATCCTGGTCCCGCCCGACCTGCCGGTGGGCCGTCTGGCGGCGCTGGCAGCCGGCCGGTTCGCGGTGGACGAGCCGATCGGCCGTCTCGAGACCGAGAGCGGGCCGATCGAGCTCCGGCTCGCGCACCCGTGGCCGGTGCGACGACCCCGACCGGTGGCCCGCCGCCTGCCGGTCGAGCGACCCCTCGTCACCGGCCAGCGCGTCATCGACATGCTGTTCCCTGTCGCCGCCGGCGGCACCGCGGTCATCCCGGGCGGATTCGGGACCGGCAAGACCGTGATCGAGCAGCAGCTCGCGCGCTGGGCCGACACCGATGTGGTCGTCTACGTCGGCTGCGGCGAGCGCGGCAACGAGATGGCCGAGCTCCTCGACGCCTTCCCCGAGCTGACGGACCCGCGGACCGGCGGCGCCCTCCTCGACCGGACGGTGCTCATCGCGAACACGTCGAACATGCCCGTCGCCGCCCGCGAGGCGTCGGTCCAGCTGGGCATGACGATCGCCGAGTACTTCCGCGACCTGGGGATGTCGGTGGCCCTGCTGGCGGACTCGACCAGCCGCTGGGCCGAGGCGCTGCGCGAGATCAGCGGGCGGCTCGAGGAGCTGCCCGGGGAGGAGGGGTTCCCGGCCTATCTCGGGAGCCGGCTGGCCGGGTTCTACGAGCGGGCTGGTCGTGCGGACGCCCTCGGCGCCCCGGAGCGGAGCGGCTCGATCACGCTGGTCGGCGCGGTATCGCCGCCCGGGGGGGACTTCAGCGAGCCGGTGACCCAGGCGAGCCTCAGGCTGGCCGGGACGTTCTGGGCCCTGGACGCCGACCTGGCCCATGCTCGGCACTTCCCGGCGATCGGCTGGGACCGCTCCTACTCGCTCTACACAGCGGCGCTGTCCGACTGGTATGCGACCGCCATCGACCCGGCCTGGGCCGACGCCCGGGCCGACGCGATCGCGCTCCTCGCCCGCGAGCGGACGCTGCTGGACATCGTCCAGCTCGTCGGCGCGGACGCCCTGCCGGACGAGGACCGGGTCCTGCTCGAGGCCGCCCGGCTGCTGCGAGAGTCGTTCCTCCAGCAGGGCGCCTTCGACCCGGTCGACGCGTCGCGGCCGCCGCGGGAGCAGTTCGGCCTGCTCCGTGCCGTCCTGTCCGCTCGAGACGGCCTGCTGGCCGCCCTCGAGCGGGGCACGTCGCTGGAGGCCGCCCTGGAGGCCCCGGCCCTCGCCGAGCTCCGGCGTGCCAAGGGTTGGGCGGGGCCGAACGTCGCCGAGCGCCTCGCGGATCTCGCCGGGCGGCTGCGGTCGCTCGAGCCGATCCCGGAGCTCGGGGTCGGCCGGACGGCCGGGACCGGACCGAACGAGCGGGTCGTGCCCTCGATCGAGACCGCGTCGGAGGACCTGCCCGGGCCGCTGGCCGAGCCCGCCGGGGCCGCTCCGTCCTCACGCGAGGCGTCCCGATGAGCCTGTCGATCCGCCGCCTTCGCGGTGCGGAGCGGCTCGTGGGACCGCTGCTCGTCGTCCGCGCGGCGCCGGCGATGGCGCTCGGAGAGGAGGTCCGGGTCGGCGGACCCGACGGGGTCGCGCGGCACGGGCAGGTCGTCGAGATCGGGGTGGATCTCGCCGTCGTCCAGGTCTATGAGGGCACGGGCGGGCTGGACCTCGGCTCGACCGTCGTCGAGCTCACCGGCGAGCCGTTCCGCCTCGGCGTGTCCGCCGCGATGCTCGGCCGGGTCCTGGACGGCCGCGGGAGCCCCATCGACGACGGGCCCCCGGTCGTCCCGCTGCGGCTGGCCGACGTGAACGGAGGGGCCATCAACCCGGCCGCGCGCGACCATCCGTCCGACCTGATCGAGACCGGGATCAGCGCGATCGACCTGCTGGCGAGCCTCGTCCGCGGGCAGAAGCTGCCGATCTTCACGGGTGCCGGGCTGCCCGCCGACGCTCTCGCCGCGCGGATCGCGACCGGCGCTCGGCTCCTCGGCGACGAGCGCTTCGTGACCGTGTTCGCCGCGATGGGCATCACCCGACGCGAGGCCGACTTCTTCCGGCGCGCCTTCGCCTCGTCGGGCTCGCTCGACCGGATCGCGACGTTCCTCAACCTCGCCGACGATCCGGCGATCGAGCGCCTGCTCACGCCCCGCTGCGCCCTCACGCTCGGCGAGCACCTCGCGTTCGAGCTGGGCATGGACGTGCTGGTGGTGCTCACCGACGTCCTCGGTTACGGCGAGGCGCTCCGGGAGCTCGCGACGGCGCGCGAGGAGATCCCCGGCCGGCGCGGCTTCCCGGGCTACCTGTACACGGACCTCGCGACGCTGTTCGAGCGGGCCGGCCGGATCCGCGGGCGGCCGGGCTCGCTGACCGTACTGCCGATCGTGACGATGCCCGACG
>JAPVSP010000520.1:0-2484 GCA_047519685.1 Chloroflexota bacterium | reverse complement strand
GGCTTGATGTGGGCCGGCGTCTCGAGCGTGTTGGCCTTGTCCTCCAGGCCGGCCGGGAACAGCGAGGCCAGCACGACGAGGATCCCCAGGATCACGTACCAGGCGATGACCTCGTCGAGGATGTAGTCCGGGAAGAAGGGGAGCGTGCGCTGCCTGGGGAGCTCGGCGGCCTCGGTCGTGCCAGGCCGGGGTTCGGGCCGCGTGGGGTTCGCGAGGCCCTGCTGGTGGACGATGACGAGGTGGATCACCAGGAGAGCCGCGAGCGAGAGCGGCAGCACGAGGATGTGGATGCCGAAGAAGCGGCTCAGCGTCGCGCCGGTCACGTCGGCTCCGCCCCGCAGCAGGCCGAGGAGCGCGTCGCCGACGAACGGGACCGACCCGGCGATCTCCGTCCCGACGGTCGTCGCCCAGAACGCCTTCTGGTCCCACGGCAGCAGGTAGCCGGTGAAGCCGAAGGCGACCGTCACCATGAGGAGGAGCGAGCCCACGACCCAGGTCAGCTCCCGCGGGTACTTGTAGGCCGCCTGGAAGAAGACTCGGCCGAGGTGGAGCGCGAGGAACAGGATCATCAGGTTGGCGGCCCAGTGGTGGACGCTCCGGATGAGCCAGCCGAAGGAGACGTCGCTCGTGATGCGCAGGACGCTGTCGTACGCGGCGTCCGGGGTCGCGCTGTAGTAGAGGGTCAGGAGCGTTCCCGTCACGACCTGTACGCCGAACAGGAACATCGTGGTGCCGCCGAGGTAGAACGTCCGCGCCTCGATGGGGACCCGGACGTGCAGGAGGGCGTCGAGGAGCTCGCGACCCTTGACCCGGCTCTCGATCCAGTCGACGCCCCGCGGCTGGGGCGCTCGCTCGTCGATCGCCATTCAGCTGCTCACGAGGAAGATCTCGCCCTTCTCGACGACCGCCGTGATGGGCGGGAGCGGGGCGGGTGGCGGACCCGAGATGACCGCTCCGTTCGCCGGGTTGAAGACGCCGTCGTGGCACGGGCAGCGGATCGTCCGGGTCGAGCTGTCCCAGGCCACGATGCAGCCGAGGTGGGTGCAGATGGCCGAGAAGGCCGTGACGCCCTGCGCCGAATTCACGACGATCGCGGGGCGGCTGCCCATCGCGACGACCTTGCCCTCGCCGGGCGGGATGTCCGCGAGCTTCCCGGCGGAGACCCGCCCACCGCTCCCGGAGTTGGCCGACTTCGGCGGGATGAGGAAGCCGAGGATGGGCGCGAGCACCATCGAGAGCGTGGAGACGATGGAGAAGCCGAGGACGCCACGAAGCAGCGTCCTCCGATCGAACCTTGGTCGTCTGATCTCCGAGGCCGGGTCCGGGGCCATCGCCACCCCTCAGATGCCAGGATCGGTCGCGTCGCGGCCGTCGCTGCTCACCGACCGAATCTGACTCGCCCCGCCCGGGCCGAGAATCTATCGGTGGATAGATTCTCGACACATCACACGCCCTCTCGTCCTACCCGGACGGCGAGGGGCCCAGCCAGGTCGGGGCGCGGCCGGTGCGTCGGCGCCCCGATCGGCGGTCGCGGTGACGGGCGGCCCGGTGCGGTCGGGTGGCGTCCGCTTGCCCCGAACGTCCTGGGCGAGGCAGGACCCGCGCCGGCCCCGGCTCTCCGGTGCACGAGGTGCCAGCGCGCACATAGTCATACCCGGGACGAAGGAAGGGCTATCGCCCGGCCCCGGACCTTGGTACTGATGACACACGCCACGGGTCCGGTCTGCGGACCCGGCGGATCGGCGGTCCGAACCGACAGCCGGGGGAACGATGCTCGAACGATCTCTCGCGGGATCGCACAGCCGCCGCCTGCGCCGCAGGGTGATGGTGGCCTGGATCGCCGCCGGGCTGTGCCTTCTGGCGGCGTGGCCGGCCGGGGCACCGGCGCCGGTGGATGCGGCGGCTGCCGTGCTCCTGGACGTGTCGCCCGAGTCCGTCGACGGCCCGCCGGGGACGACGTTCACGTTGACGGCCACCGTTTACGATGGCGCCGGAGTCGTCCTGTCCGGATCAGGATCCTCGAAGCGCATCCGGTTCTACTTCGTGGCCGGGAGCCCGAATGCGCCAGCGACGAACGGGAACAGCCCGGACTTCTCCTGCCAGACCGATGCGTCCGGATCGTGCACGGTCAGCTATGTCGGCACGAACATCGGGACGGACCTGATCTGCGGCATCGTCTCGGGATCGCCGAGATCGTGCGATGAGGCGCTCGGCGCACCGGAGCTCAATGACGACAGGGACACGGTCCAGCGTGTGGTGACGCCTCCGGCAGATCCGGCAGCCACGCCTACCTCCACGCCCACGCCCACGCCCGGCACGACCCCTGCGCCGACGGCGACGCCCACGCCGACGCCCGGCACGACCCCTGCGCCGACGCCCACGCCG
Source organism: Chloroflexota bacterium (assembly GCA_047519685.1). Lineage (GTDB taxonomy): Bacteria > Chloroflexota > Limnocylindria > Limnocylindrales > CSP1-4 > JAPVSP01. Next base: position 99 of record JAPVSP010000520.1, on the reverse strand, counting down.
ACGCCCGGCACGACCCCTGCGCCGACGCCCACGCCGACGCCCACGCCGACGCCCACGCCGACGCCGACGCCGACGCCGACCCCGACCCCGACCCCGACG
>JAPVSP010000519.1:0-8573 GCA_047519685.1 Chloroflexota bacterium | reverse complement strand
GCGGGGGCCTCGCTCCTCGCGGGGGCCTCGCTCCTCGCGGGGGCCTCGCTCGCCCCGGCCCCGATCGCGGAAGCGGTCGCCCCGCTCGCCGCGCTCCCGGTCGTGCGGGCCGCCGCGCTCGCGGTCGCGCGGAGGCGCGGGGAGTGGCTGCGCGGCCGCCGCCTCCCGCTTGGGTGCCGCCCCGCCGAGGGCGGATCGGGGCGCGGCGACGATCCGGGCGGGCTCCGCTCCCATGCCCAGGACCCCGCGGCTGCCGGGGGTGAGGATCTCGAAGTCGAGATCGTCGAGGCCGACGCCGAACGTGTCGCGCGCGGTCCGGAGGGCTTCCTCGACGGTCTTGCCGGTGAATTCTTGGTACACGGACATCGCTCTAGCGTCGCCTCCCTCGACGGCCCTGGCGGCCGCGCTGGCGGGACCGGATGGTCGCTTGCGCCGATGCGGCGCGATCGACGGACGGAGAGATCGGCTGCTGGCCGGCCTGCGGGATGACCGGCGGGATCGCCACCGGGAACCGTGGTTGATGCTCCCTGGCGAAGGCCGGGTGCCAGCCGAACAGGGGGAACATGCTCCCCCAACCGATGATGAGGTATTGCTGGACGATCGAGAAGATCGTCCCGAAGATCCAGTACAGGAAGAGGCCGGCCGGCAGGATGCCGCCGTAGGCGATCGAGATGAGCGGGATGAACAGGACCATCTGCCGCTGGACCCGGACGTTGGGATCGCTGTTCGTGGGATCGGCCGGCGGCAGCGTCATGCGGCTCTGGATCAGCTGGAGGAAGGCCGAGATGAGCGCGAGCACGCTGATCCCGAAGCCCGAGATGCTGAAGATCGTCTCCGGGATGCCCCAGTTCACGCCGAACACCGTCGCCTGGAGGCATGGGTTGAGGACGTGCTGTCGGGCGGCGTCCAGGATCGGTGCGGCGTCGCATTGGAGCTGGATGATCGACATCGCCCGGGGGTCGTAGTTCTGCAGGCCCTGGCTGATGACCGTGTACATCGGGATCAGCAGGACGAACTGGAGAAGGATGGGCAGGCAGCCGGAGGTGGGGCTGACGCCGCGCTCCCGGTAGAACTGCTGCTGGGCCGAGAGGAGCTTGGTGCGGTCGCCCTTGTACCGCCTCTGCAGCTCTCGCAGCTCCGGCTGCAGGAGCTGCATCCGGCGCTGGCTGACGATCTGTCGTCGGAACGGGGCGATGAGCAGGGCCCGGATGGCGAGGGTCAGCAGGACGATCGCGATGGCGATGTTGCCGGTCGCCTTGTCGAGGACGACCAGCGCGTTGAACAGCAGCCAGAAGATCGGCGTGAAGACGAACGCCAGCAGGTCGACCGGGTTGTTGCTCGGGCTCGCCGGCTCGAGGGGCTTGGCCCCGGCCGGCAGGTTGCCGGGATGCGGTGAGGCCGAGGGCGACGCGGCCGGAGAGGCGCCGGGCGACGCGTTCGGCGCGACCGAGCCGCTCGACGCCGCCGACGCGGCCGGAGAGGCGCCGGGCGACGCGTTCGTCTCGGACCCTGGCTGCCCGACGGCGCAGGCCGCAAGGACGACGACGAGGACGCCGAGCAGCAGCAGCAGCGGGAGCCAGGAGCGGACGGGGCGGTGGAGCGTCACGCGGCGTCCTCGCTAGGGGACCGGGTCGTAGCCGCCGGCGTGCCAGGGGTGGCAGCGGGCGATGCGGCGGGCGCCCATCCAGGCCCCCTTGAGGAGCCCGTAGCGCTGGATCGCCTGCTCCGCGTAGCGCGAGCAGGTCGGCTCATAGATGCAGCTGGCCGGCAGCCACGCGAAGACGACGCGGTAGGCCCGGATGAGCCTGATCCCGATCCGCCTCACGAGGTGATCGAACCTCCCAGCACGCCGGCCCGTCGGAGGAGCCGGCCCAACGCCCCGACCAGCGCCTCTTGGTCGGCCTCGACGAGCGCGGGCCGGGCGATGATGAGGACGTCCCAGCCGGGCTGGAACGAGGGCGCCATCACCCTGAGCGCCTCACGGAGTCGCCGCCGGACCCGGTTCCGGACGACCGCGCCGCCGAGCTTTCGCCCGGTGGAGAAGCCGAAGCGGGTCGTCTCGAGGTCGGTCCGCCGGAACCTGGCGACCAGGAGTGGGTGGGACCGTGTGGTCCCGTCTCGCTGGAGCGCCGTGAAGTCCTGCGGACGGGAGAGCATCACGAGCCGCGGCGACCGCGTGCCGGGCTCGCTCGTCAGACCGTCAGCCGCTTGCGACCCTTCGCCCGGCGAGCGGCCAGCACCTTTCGGCCCCCGGTGGTCTTCATCCGGGCGCGGAAGCCGTGCTCCTTGGCGCGATGGCGCTTCTTGGGCTGATAGGTCTGCTTCATCGGGTCGTGTCGCGAGTCTCTCCATCCGGCCTCGGGACCCCGGAGTCGGACCCCTAGAGGCACACGAACGCGCCGCTGCGCCCGAGAGCGCGAAGGCGCGTTCGTCGTCCGGGGGATGATAGGTCCCGCACGGAGGGGGTGTCAAACCGCGGCCCCCGGCCGACCGCCCGGACGCGGACGGCCTCGCTCGCGGCGGCGGAGCGTCGGCCGCGCTCGGGGTCGACCCCGTCCATCGACGATACCCCTGGGGGGTATACGGGATCTCGTGCCGGATCGCCTTGCGACGGCCATCGGGCCGGTGCTATCCTCCGGCATCCCGGCGCCGGGAGGTGCCCGTGGGAGCGACGTCCCGGCACCCTCAGGGAGGACCCCAGCGCCGCTCTCTCCGAACTCGTTGGCGATCCAGCCTCGTCCCGTCCCGGCGACCCCAGGTCGCGCCATCGGCAGCCTCTTGTAGCCCAAGGTCCCGTCGTATCGATGGACGCCAAGCACGTCTGGCGAGCCGCCCTCGGCGAGCTCCAGGTCTCACTGTCACCGGCCAACTTCGAGACGTGGCTCCGCGATACCCAGCTCGTGGATGTCGACGACAACCGCTTCCGGATCGCCGTGCCGAACGGGTTCGCCAAGGACTGGCTCGAGACCCGCTACCGCTCGCTCATCTCGCAGACGCTGGCCCGCATCGTGGGCTACAGCGTCCAGGTCGAGTTCGTGGTGCAACCGCCGGCCGAGGGACAGGCGCCCGAGACGCCGGCCGCCCCGGTCCGGGTCGAGGCGACCCGCGTCGGCGGCGAGGGCGGCGTCACGAACCTCAATCCTCGCTACACCTTCGCCAACTTCATCGTCGGCTCGGCCAACCGCCTCGCTCATGCCGCCAGCCTGTCGGTCGCCGAACGCCCCGGCCACGCCTACAACCCGCTCTTCCTCTACGGCGGCGTCGGGCTGGGCAAGACGCACCTGATGCACGCGGTCGGGAACCAGGTCATCGCGAAGTTCCCGCGCAAGAAGGTCGTCTACGCGACCTCCGAGAAGTTCACCAACGAGTTCATCACCAGCATCCAGCAGGGCAAGATCGACGAGTTCCGGGCTCGCTACCGGCGGATCGACCTCCTCCTCATCGACGACATCCAGTTCATCGCCGACAAGGAGCGGACGCAGGAGGAGTTCTTCCACACCTTCAACGCGATCCACGAGGACGGCAAGCAGATCGTGCTGTCCTCGGACCGGCCCCCCAAGGCCATCCTCACGCTCGAGGAGCGGCTCCGGAGCCGATTCGAGTGGGGGCTCATCGCCGACCTGACCGCCCCCGACCTGGAGACGCGGATCGCCATCCTCCGGGCGAAGGCCGAGGAGCAGGGCGTCCCGATCACCTCGGACGTCATCGAGTTCATCGCCCGGAAGGTCGTCAGCAACATCCGGGAGCTCGAGGGCGCCCTGAACCGGATCGTGGCCTACGCGTCGATGGGCGCGCTGCCGATCAGCATCGAGCTGGCCCAGGCGGTCCTGTCGAACGTCCTCTACAACCCGAAGAAGCGCCAGGTCACCCCCGATCGGATCGCCCGCGCCGTGGCCGACTACTACGGCGTGGACATGGACGCGCTGCGTGGCCAGAAGCGCGACAGGGCGATCGTCCTGCCGCGCCAGATCGCGATGTTCCTGATGCGCGAGGAGACCGACGCCTCGCTCCTGCGGATCGGCGCCGAGCTCGGTGGGCGCGACCACTCCACGGTCCTCCATGCCTGCGACAAGATCACCCGCGAGTCGGCGGCGAACGACGAGCTCCGGCGCGAGATCGCCGCCGTCCGCGAGCTGATCTACGCCGACTGAACCCCTGGGGCCGCGAGCCGGCGGCGCGGCCGCTGGTGCCCGGCCACGGGTTCGCCACAGACCCAGCCTGGCGACCGACCTCAGCGTCCCAGCTGGGCCAGTGCCTCCGCGATGGCGTCCTCGATCGGCAGGGCGCTGCCCTCGTCCCACGCCTCGGCGGCTCGCGCGTCGTCCGTGGGCCGTTCCGGGGGACTGAAGCCGAACATCGGACCGGATGCCAGGACGAGGTCGGCTCCGCTCCGGATGCGGAGCGCATGGCCCGCTCCGCTGAGCCGGGCGGCGGCGATCGTCTGGCCGCGCTGCTCGGCGAGGAGCGCGACGTCGAGCAGCAGCACGACGAGCGCGGACTGGTCGTCGGACGGCAGGAACCGGTCGAGCGCGGCCGAGAGATGGCGGGCTGCGGCGTCGGTGTCCCCGGCGTGGATCTCGAGCAGGCCGAGCTCGTGGTGGGCCCAGCCCGCTCCAAAGGCGTCGCCCAGGCGCTCGTAGATCGGCAGCGCCTCCTCGAAGTGCCGGCGGGCCGCGACCAGGTCGCGCAGGCCGAGCCTGCCCGTTCCGAGCGCCCACGAGGCGTTCGCGATGCCCCGGTCGTCGCCCAGCTCACGGTAGATGCGCAGGGCCTCCTCGATGTACCCGGCGCTCTCGGGGCCGGTGGTGAACGTGACGACCCCCGGGGTGGGGGCGAACGCGAGGTCGTAGAGCGCGCCGGCGATCGCCGCTGGGTCGCCGGACCGGCGCGCCTCGACGAGGGCGGCCGCGTAGTGACGGTGGGCCGCGTCCTGATCGCCCCGCCAATAGCCGATGGAGCCGGCCGCGCGGAGGGCGGCGGCCCGGACCTCCGGCGACGCGTCCTCGGCCCCCGGGACCGCGAGGATCCGATCGAGGCGGTCCCGGGCCTCGTTGAGGTGCCCGCGGATCTGCCAGAAGCGCCAGAGCGCCGCACCCATCCGGAGCGCGATGCCGGCCTCCCCCCGGCCCACGGCCCAATCGAGCGCGGCCCGCAGGTTATCGTGCTCGAGCTCGAGGCGATCGAGCCACGGGCCGCTCCGCGGGCCCGTCAGCTCGACGCTGCAGTCCTCCGCCAGGGCCAGGTAGGCCTCGGCGTGCCGACGCCGGACGGCGTCCGATCCGCCGCGCTCCTCGAGACGATCGAGGGCGTACTCGCGGATGGTGGCCAGCATCGCGAACCTGGGCGACCCGTCGTCCGTCGGGACCGTCCGGAGGAGGCTCTTCTCGACCAGCGACTCGAGGCCCTCGAGCACGTCGGGGGCGGGCGCCTCCACCGACCCGCAGACCGTCTCGGCCTGGGCAAGGTGAGCGCCTCCGGCGAAGACCCCGAAGTGCGCGAACGTCCGCCGGTCGGGCCCGTCGAGCAGGTCGTGACTCCAGTCGATGGCACCTCGGAGCGTCTGCTGGCGTTCGGGGAGGTCGCGTGCCCCACCGACCAGGACGGCCAGGCTCCGGTCCAGCCGGTCCCGGAGCGCCTCGACCGGCAGGACCCGGACCCGTGCGGCCGCCAGCTCGATCGCCAGTGGGAGGCCGTCGAGGCGAGCGACGATGTCCGCGACGGCCGCCGCGTTCCCGTCGGTGAGACGGAATCCCGGTCGAACGGCCATCGACCGCTCGACGAACAGCCGGACCGCTTCCGACGCCGCGGCGCGCTCGGCCGTGACGGCATCGTCGACGGCCGGGAGGCCGAGGGGCGGGACCGCGAACTCCTGCTCGCCGCTGACCCGGAGGGCGATCCGGCTGGTGACGACGATGCGGATCTCCGGCGCCTCGCGGAGCAGTCGCGCCACGGTCGGCGCGGCCCCGACGATCTGCTCGAAGTTGTCGAGGACGAGGAGCAGCCGCAGGTCTCGCAGGTGATCGACCAGGCGCTCGACCGGTGGCGCGTCCCCGGCCTCGATCCGCCCGAGCGCCGTGGCGATGACCGAGGCCAGGAGCTCCGGATCGGTCACCGCATCGAGACCGACGAAGAAGGTGCCGTCGGCGAAGGACTCCGCCGCCTCCGCCGCGAGCTGGAGCGCGAGCCGGGTCTTGCCTGTCCCGCCCGGGCCCGTCAGGGTCAGGAGCCGCGCCGCGTCGAGGAGCCGGCGCGCCTCGGCGAGGTCCTCGCGACCGACGAAGCTCGTCAGCTGCACCGGCAGGTTGTGCGGCCGGACGTCGAGCGTCCGGGGCGGCGGGAACGCGGACGGGAGTCCCGGCACGACGAGCTGGTAGAGCCGCTCCGAGCGGGCCAGGTCCTTGAGGCGGTGCTCGCCCAGGTCTCGGATGCCGAGGCCCTCGGGCAGGGCCCCGGCGGCCAGGGCGCGGGTGGTCGCCGAGAGGAGAATCTGGCCACCGTGGGCCGCCGCAGCCATCCGGGCGACCTGGTGCAGCGTCAGGCCCACGTAGTCGTCGCCGACGAGAACCGCCTCGCCCGTGTGCAGGCCCATCCTGACCCGGAGCTCGACGCCGTCGGGCCAGGCGTGCGCCGCGAGGGCCTGCTGCGCGGAGACCGCGGCGCTCACCGCCGACGGCGCCTGGTCGAACGCCGCGAACAGGGCGTCGCCCTCCGCCCCGAAGACGTGCCCGCCCGAACCCGCGACCGCCTGCTCGATCAGGCGCCGGTGGTCGGCGAGCAGCGCGGGGTAGCGCTCGCCGAGCGCCTGCACGAGCCGGGTGGATCCCTCGATATCGGTGAAGAGGAAGGTGACGGTCCCGGTGGGAAGGGCGGCCGCCCCCCGGGGACGCTCGGGACGCTCGCTCTGCACGGGCTCACTCTGGTTTGGCGCTCTCGTCGACGGCCAGCGTACGACCATGGACTGTGGACAAGCGCCCCGATTCCGTGGAAAAGCCCTGCCGGTTGTGGACATCTCGGCCTCTCCGGTGGGCCACGCTGCGGACCGCCGCCCGCCGACGCGTGCCCGTGGCGCTCCCTGGCCGCCGGATCGCGGCGGCCGTCCACACCGTCATCCCGCCTCGCCCACCGTCGGGTCCAGCGCATCCACCGCGGGCCATCGGTCGTCCACCGGCCTCTCGAACGAGGGTCGAGCGTGCCCTCCACAGCGTCCACAGGATGATGATGGTGATGACGGAGTGAGAAGATAGGTGAGGATCACCCCGTCCACCCAGGAACGACCCACGCGAGCCGACGCCCGTGACCCCGCGTCGCATCGCCCAGAGGGAGTGCACCCGACGTGAAGCTCTCGGTCATGCAAGAGAACCTCGCCCGCGGCCTCTCTGTCGTGAGCCGCGCCGTCTCGACCCGGAGCACCCTCCCCGTCCTGGCGAACGTCCTGCTCCGGACCGAGGATGGGGGACTCAAGCTCACCGCGACGAACCTCGAGATCGGCATCACCTACTGGGTGCCGGGCAAGATCGAGACCGACGGCGCGACGACCGTCCCGGCCCGCCTCCTGACGGACCTCGTCGGCTCGCTGCCCGGCGCGGAGCGGGTGGACCTCGAGCTCAAGGGCAGCGACACCCTCCAGCTCCGCTGCGGCCCGTTCGAGACCCACGTCAAGGGCATCGACGCCGACGAGTTCCCGGCCATCCAGACGGCCGGCGAGCGACCGACCACCCGGGTCAACCAGGGGATCCTCCGCCGCGCGCTCGAGGAGACGATCTTCGCCGCCGCGAGCGACGAGGCGCGGCCGATCCTCACCGGTGTCCTGGCTCGCTTCGAGGGCGACCGGTTGACGTTCGCGGCCGCCGACAACTACCGGATCGCCGTGAAGACCGTCACGACGCTCGACGCGGTCCCGGAGACCAGCGTCGTCATCCCCGCCCGGGCGCTCGCCGAGGTGGTGCGCATCCTCGGCGACGTCGACGACCCGGTCGAGATCGTCCTGGCCCAGGCACGCAACCAGGTCCTGTTCCATCTCGAGGGCATCGACCTGGTCAGCCGACTCATCGATGGGCAGTTCCCGAACTATCAGCAGGTCCTGCCGGCCAGCCACACCACCCGGGCCGTGGTCGATCGGGCCGAGCTCCTCAAGGCGGTCCGCCCGGCGGCGCTCATCGCGAGCTCGTCTGCCAACATCATCAAGCTCCAGATCGGCGTCGACGGCTCCGCCGGTGTCATGGTGACGGCCAACGCCGAGGTCGGCGACTACGAGGGACGGGTGGACGCGGAGGTGGAGGGCGACGGGACGACGATCGCGTTCAACGCCCGGTACCTCAACGACGTCCTGACCAACGTCGAGGCCGACCGGTTCGCGATCGAGCTCAACGGGCCACTCTCGCCGGGGGTGTTCAGGCCGGTCGGGGACGACCAGTACGTCCATGTCGTCATGCCCGTCCGGACGACGTCCTGACCAGCCAGCTCGGGACCACGGAGCCCGCCGGGCCGATCCCGGCCGCCACGACCCTGCTCGACTCGATCCGGCTGACCGATCTTCGCGGGTACGCGTCCCTCGACGTCTCGTTCGGGGCCGG
>JAPVSP010000518.1:0-8191 GCA_047519685.1 Chloroflexota bacterium | reverse complement strand
TTCGGCCTGTCGTTCTACATCTACGCGCTGCTGTTCGTGGCCTTCGACATCGAGGTCGTCTTCATCTACCTCTGGGCGCTGGTCTTCCGGGACCTGCTCGGTGGCGGCTTCGCAAGCATGCTGATCTTCGTCGGCGTCCTCCTCGTCGGCCTGGCCTACGCCTGGCGGAAGGGAGTGCTGACATGGAAGTGACGACAGGCCGATCGTCGGCCGCCCTCGTCCCCGAGGGCATCCGCGACGTCGCGCAGCCGATCGTCGTCCCCAACACGCTCTGGCGGGCCGACGACCCGACGGCCTACGGGGGCGGGCCGGCCGGGCTCGAGATCACCCACCTCGCCCGGGTGGAGGCCTCGGGGGCCGCGTCCCGCGACGATGCCCGCTGGGGTGCGCTGGACGTGATCCCGACGAAGGCGGACTACATCCTCGACCTGATCCGCATGAACAGCCTGTGGCCACTCCTGTCCGGGCTGGCCTGCTGCGCCTTCGAGATGATGTCCTCGGCGACCTCGAAGAACGACATCGATCGCTGGGGGATGTTCCCGTTCCGCGCCAGTCCGCGGCAGGCGGACGTCCTCATCGTCGCCGGCACGCTCGCGACGAAGATGGCCGGCCCGCTCGTCCGCCTCTGGGAGCAGATGCCGGAGCCCAAGTGGTGCGTCGCGATGGGCGACTGCACCTGCTCGGGCGGTCGCTACAAGCGGAGCTACGCGACGGTCCAGGGGATCGACCGCGTCATGCCCGTCGACGTCTACGTCCCGGGTTGCCCGCCCCGGCCGGAGGGGCTCATCTACGGCATGATGAAGCTCCAGCAGCTGGTCAAGGAGCGGCGCGGCCACTGGCCGGAGCGCTCGATCGGCCCCTCCGTGCCGGACCAGGTCTGACGAGCCGATGGATCGCGCGCTCAAGCGCCGTCTCGAGGCACGCTTCGGGGAGCGGCTGACCGGACCGGTCCGGCAACGCCACGACCAGACCGAGATCCGCATCGCGCCGGCCGACGTCCCGGATGTCCTGCGAGCGCTCCACGACGAGCCCGAGCTCCGCTTCCGCTTCCTGGCCGACCTCGCCGGGGTCGACACCGGGCAGGTCATGCAGGTCGTCTACCACTTCTGGAGCGAGACGTCGCCGGACTGGCTGCGCGTCGTCGCCGACGGCCTGCCGCGGGACGACCCCCGGGTGCCATCGATCAGCTTCCTCTGGCAGGGCGCCGAGTGGATGGAGCGCGAGGCCTACGACATGTTCGGCATCGTGTTCGAGGGCAATCGCGACCTGCGCCGGATCTACATGCCGGCGGATTACCGGAGCTTCCCGCTGCGCAAGGACTTCTACCTGGCGGATGACGCCTCACGCTCGCCCGGCGCCGGCGTGCGCCACATGGAGCGCACCCACGTCCCGCGGGACGCGGCGCCGGCCGCGACCGTCCGGCGCTCGAAGGCGGGTTGAGCCATGACCTCGACCCGTCCGCCCGACCCCGAGGCCAGCCCGTACGACATCCCGGCGCACGCGTCGGCGGACGACCCGCGGGTCACCCTCGAGGAGCAGCTCGGCGTCTTCGAGCCCGTCCCGCCGTTCCCGCCGCGGACCGAGCGCGAGGCGGAGTTCTACACGCTCCGGGACGGCGAGATGCTGATCAACATCGGGCCGCACCACCCAGCCACGCACGGCGTGCTGCGGGTCGTGATGAAGCTCGAGGGAGAGCAGGTCGTCGACGTCGACCCGGTCCTCGGCTACCTGCACCGCGGGGTCGAGAAGATCTGCGAGAACGCCGACTACCACCAGACGATCAGCCAGCTCGACCCGCTCGAGTACATCGCCTCGCTGTTCTGCGAGTGGCCGGCGGTCATGGCGTACGAGTCCCTGCTCGACGTCCAGGTCCCTCGACGGGCCGAGTACATCCGGGTCCTGTCGGGCGAGCTGCTCCGGATCTCGAGCCACGCCCTGGCCATCGGCTTCCACGCCCTCGACCTCGGCGGCCTGACGCCGATCCTGTACAGCTTCATCGAGCGCGACGAGATCGTCGAGATGCTGGCGGCGCTGACCGGCCAGCGGATGCTCTTCAACTACTTCCGGATCGGCGGCGTCAACGGCGACCTCAACCACGAGTTCATGAGCCGGCTGGGCGACTGGATGACCCGGGCCCTGACCCAGATCGAGGCCAACGCGACCCTCCTGAACGCGAACGAGATCTTCGTCCGGCGGAACCGCGGGCTTGGGACCATGGATCCCGAGACGGCCCTCCAGATGTGCTGGACCGGTCCGAACCTGCGCGCCACGGGCGTGCCCTTCGACATCCGGCGAGCCCATCCGTACAGCGCCTACCCCGAGCTCGACTTCGACATCCCGACGCGATCCGAGGGGGACGCGCTCGCCCGCTACCTGCTCCGGATCGACGAGATCAAGCAGAGCCTGCGGATCATCGACCAGTGCCTCCACCAGATGCCCGACGGCCCGGTCATGGCGAAGCTGCCACGGCTGCTCCGGCCGCGCCCCGGGCGGGCGTTCGCGGCGGTCGAGTCCCCGCGCGGCGAGTACGGCATCTACGCCATCAGCGACGGGACGGACCAGCCGTTCCGGCTGCGCATCCACGATCCGAGCTTCCTGCACCTCGAGAGCTTCCCCCTCCTCATGCCCGGCAACCTGATCGCAGACTGGATGGCGCTCAACGCATCCCTCGACCCGATCATGGGCGGCGTGGACAAGTAGATGACCGCCGTCGCCCGCGCCTGGGACCACCTCACCCTGCCGGGCAAGGTCCTCTTCCTGGCCGTCCCGGTCCTCCTCGTCGGGGGCCTGGTCGGGACGGTCGCGGTCGTCCTCCTCCTGCCCTCCGTCCTGGACTTCCTGAGCGCGAACCTGCCGCTGGTCCGGTTCGTCGTCGCCGCGACGGTGATCCTCCTGATGACCGTCCCGACCGCGTTCATCGTCGGCTACCTCGAGTTGAAGGTCATCGCGTTCATGAACCTCCGGATCGGGCCCGATCGTGTCGGCCCGGTCGGCTCCCTGCAATCGGTCGCCCATGGCCTGAAGATGCTCGCCAAGGAGGACTTCACCCCGAGGGGCGCGGACCCCCTCGTCTTCACCTGGGCCCCCGTCGTCGTGTTCCTGGCAAGCGTCATGACGCTGCTCGTCATCCCCTTCGCGCCGGGCCTCTTCGGCCAGGACCTCAACATCGGCCTGCTCTACTTCTTCGCCGTCGGCGGCCTGACCGTCGTCGGCCTGCTGATGGGCGGCTGGGCGAGCTTCAACAAGTACTCGCTGCTCGGCGGCCTCCGTTCGGCCGCCCAGGTCATCAGCTACGAGATCCCGCTCACCCTGTCCGTCGTCGGGCTCATCCTCCTGACCGGGACGATGAGCGTGAACCAGATCGTCCTCGCGCAGTCCGGCTCGATCCTGGACTGGAACGTCTGGAAGCAGCCGCTCGGCGCCGTGATCTTCTTCATCGCCATCACCGCAGAGGCGAACCGCACGCCCTTCGACCTTACGGAGGCCGACTCGGAGATCGTCGCCGGCTTCGCGACCGAGTACTCGGGGATGCGCTTCGGGTTCTTCTACTTCGCCGAGTACGTCAACGTGTTCATCATCTCGGCGCTCACGGTGTCCCTGTTCTTCGGCGGCTGGACCGCGCCCTTCCAGTGGCCCTTCCCGGTCAGCCTCGCGCTCGACCCCGGCTCCCTCGGCATCGGCCTGCTGCTCGAGCTCGCCGTGGTGCCGGTCGCCGCCACGCTCCTCTTCGCGGCGCCCTTCTGGCTCACGCGCACCGATCGCCCGACCTGGCAGGCCCTCGTCCTCGGCTTCGTGGTCTTCAACCTCGTCGCCGCCGTGCTGGTCCTGGCCTGGGCGGTCATCAGCCTCGACTGGGTCGTTGGCCTGCTGTGGTTCATGCTCAAGACCTACGCCATCATCCTCATCCTCGTCTGGATGCGCGCCACGCTGCCGCGCGTCCGGGTCGACCAGCTGATGGGCTTCGCCTGGAAGTGGCTGCTGCCGGCCTCGCTGTTGAACCTGTTCGCGACGGCGGCCGCCCTCGTGGTCATCGGCCGGTGAGGGAGGGCCGATGAGCGTCATCCCCGGCCTCGGGATCGTGAAGGGCATGGCCCTCACGCTGCGCCGCTTCTTCGAGCCGAAGGCGACCATCCGCTACCCGGAGGCGCGGCCGGACGTCGCGACGCGCTTCCGCGGTCGGCTGCAGCTCCTCTACGACGAGTACGGGACGCTGAAGTGCGAGACGTGCTTCCAATGCGCCCAGGCCTGCCCCATCGAGTGCATCGACATGGGCGGCATGGATACCCGCGGGCGCTACCACGTCCACTGGGGCGCCCCCGAGACGTTCGGCGAGCGACGCGAGGAATCGGCGCTCCGCCGATCCGGCCGGACGGTGCCCGATCCGGCCTACGAGCACTTCGAGCCGATCGACCTCGCTCCGGTCGACGCGATCCTCGCCGAGGTGGACCACGACCCCAAGCGGATGATCGAGATCCTCGAGGGCGTCCAGGCGGCGTACGGCTACATCCCGGTCGCGGCGATCAAGCGGATCAGCTTCGCCACCGGCGCGTGGTACGCGATGATCTACGGGACCGCCTCGTACTACCGGCACCTCCGCTTCGAGCCACCGACCGACGCGGCCCTGGCGGCCGCATCCGCGTCGCGACGGCCGGCCGAGGCCGACTACGTGGCGGCGCTCGAGTCGGCGATCGCCGGCTCGGGGGGTGTCGAGCGCTCCGGGCGTGGCGCGGGGACGGCCTGACCGATGACCGATCTCCTCCCCCTGCCGGCCGACTGGCCGAGGATCCTGCTCGGCCGAGCGGACGCTGCCGAGCCGACCGATCTCGACGCCGCCGTCCGGGCGGGAGCGTTCGACGGGCTGCGCCGGGCCGTCCACGACCTGGGTCCGACTGCGACGATCGCGACCATCTCGGCCTCCGGCCTGCGCGGTCGTGGGGGCGGCGGCTTCGCGACCGGCGAGAAGTGGCGCATGGCCGCGGGCCGGGCGGCCGATCGACGGTTCGTGGTGGCGAACGGCTACGAGGCCGATCCGGCGACCCGGACGGACCGCACGCTGATGGAGCGCGACCCGTTCGCCGTCGTCGAGGGCGCCGCGATCGCGGCGTGGGCGATCGGGGCGACCGAGGCGATCGTCGCCGTGCGCTCCGACGCGACCGAGGTCATCCGGGCGCTCGAGACCGCCATCGCGTCAGCCGAGGAGGCCGGGTTCATCGGCGCGGATGCGCTGGCCACCGGCCGCGACCTGTCCGTGACCGTCAGGGCGGTGCAGGGCGCCTACATGCTCGGCGAGGAGACGGTGCTGCTCAAGGCGCTCGAGGGCAAGCGCGGTCAGCCCGAGCAGCGGCCGCCGTACCCGGCGGAGCGCGGCCTGTTCGGGGCACCGACCGTCGTGAACAACGTCGCCACGCTGGCGTCCGTCCCCTGGATCCTCCGGCAGGGCCCGGATGCCTATGCTGCGATCGGGACCCCCGCGGCGCCCGGCACGCTCCTGGTGCACGTCCGCGGCCCGCAGGGCGACGGGATCGCCGAGGTCCCCACGGGCACGCCTCTCCGGGACATCGTCGGCCTCACCGCCGGGGTGGCGCGTGGCCATACGCTCAAGGCGCTCGTCATCGGCGGTCCGTCGGGCGGCATCCTCCCTCCCGAGCTCCTCGACACGCCCTACGAGTTCGGCGCGCTCAGGGAGGCCGGCGCCCACGTCGGCAGCGGCTCGATCCTGGTCGCCGACGAGCGGGCCTGCATCGTCGACCTGGGCCGGCTGCTCACCCGCTTCTGCTCGAGCGAGGCGTGCGGCAAGACGATCCCCTGCCGGATCGGCCTCCGCCGCCTGCAGGAGATCGGCGACCGGATCGCCGACGGGCGGCCGAAGCCGACCGACCCCGCGCTCCTGGAGGACCTCGCCCACGACGTCGTCGCGAGCGGCCTGTGCGACCACGAGCGGCTCTCGACCCTCCCCCTGACGAGCGGGATGCGATACTTCCGGTCCGAGCTCGACGAGCACATCCTGCGCAGCTCCTGCCCCGCCGGCGTCTGTCATCCGATCGCGATGGCGGCCGCCGGGGCGGCCCACTGAGAAGGACATGGCGGACCTCATCACGCGCCCGGACAACCGGCCCGACGTCCCCGCCGCGCTCGACACGGTGACGCCGCGAGAGGCCACCCTCGCCGAGCGGATCCTGACGACCCAGGCCCCGCAGCGTCCCCAGTCCACGCCGCGGATCCGCATCGAGGTCGATGGCCGGGTCGTCGAGGGCTTCGAGGGCCAGACGATCCTCGAGGTGTGTCGCGACAACGGGATCGAGGTCCCCACGCTGTGCTACGAGCCGAAGCTGCCCGGCTTCGGGGCGTGCCGGATGTGCGTCGTGGAGGTCGAGGGCGAGGAGCTTCCGCCGATCAGCTGCTCGCGGGCCGCCGAGGCGGGCATGAAGGTGCAGACGCAGACCGACGAGGTGCGCCGCCTGCGCCGCACCAACCTCGAGCTCATCTTCAGCGACCACAACGCCTACTGCCTGCCGCCCTGCCAGAACAAGTGCCCCAGCCACATCGACATCCCGGGCTTCCTCAAGGCGAACGCGGAGGGGGAGTTCCGGGAGTCCGCCCGCATCTTCAAGCGGACGATCCCGTTCCCGTCGGTGCTCGGCCGCGTCTGCCCGGCGCCCTGCGAGGAGCACTGCCGGCGTGACGAGGTCGACGAAGCCATCGCGATCCGCGACAGCCACCGCTACGCGGGCGACCAGGTCATCCGCCAGATGCTCGACGAGGACCTCGACCCGCCGGTCCCCTTCGAGCTCCAGCCGACGTCCGGCCGGCGCGTGGCGGTCGTGGGCTCGGGCCCGGCCGGCATGTCGGCCGCGTACTACCTGCTCATCGCCGGCCACGACGTCACCGTCTTCGAGCGCGACCCGGCACCCGGCGGGATGCTCCGCTACGGGATCCCCCAGTACCGTCTCCCGAAGGTCGAGGTCCTCGAGGCGGAGTACGAATCGGTCACCCGTCTCGGGGGCAAGATCGTCTGCGACCAGGGGCTCGGCCGGGACTTCACGATCGACGACCTGCAGAACCAGGGCTTCGACGCGGTCCTCATCGCGATCGGCTGCTACGACACGAACAAGCTGGGCATCCCCGGCGAGGATGCGGCCGAGGTGCTCGATGGGCTCGAGTACCTCCGGACCGCGACCCTCGGCCTGCCCTACCCCGACCACGCCGGCAAGCGGGTGGTGGTCATCGGCGGCGGGTTCACCTCGATGGACTGCTCGCGGACCTCGATCCGCCAGGGCGCCTCGGAGGTGACGCTCGTCTACCGCCGGGACATGAAGGACATGCCGGCTTCCGGCGAGGTCCACGAGGCGATCGAGGAGGGCGTGACCGCCATCTTCCAGGCCGGTCCGGTACGGGTGATCACGGACGAGCGGGGCGGCCTCACCGGCGTCGAGTTCATCCGGATGAAGCTTGGCGAGCCCGACGCGTCAGGCCGGCGCCGTCCCGAGCCTGCGCCCGGGACCGAGTTCGTGATCCCCTGCGACCGGGTGCTGCTCGCGATCGGCCAGGGCCCGGACCTCTCGTGGGCCGCTGCAGGCTCGGAGGGGATCGAGGCCACGAAGCAGCGCCGCCTGAAGGCCGACCCCGTCACCTTCGCGACCCCCCGAGCCGGCGTGTTCGGGACCGGCGACGTACGGATCGGCGCGTCGACCGTGGTCCAGGCGATCGCCGAGGGCCGCCGCGCCGCCTACGCGGTCGACGCCTACGTCAAGGGCCTCGACCTGTCGGCCGTCAGGACCCGCCAGCAGCTCGCCGAGCCGCAGCCGGAGTTCCTGTCGATCGTGCCGTTCACGAGCGAGGTCAAGGAGTCGCGCATCCGGCTCAAGGCGATGGGACCCGAGGTCCGCCGCGACTCGTACGTCGAGTACGAGGTCCCCTACAGCCGCCAGGAGGCGGTGGCCGAGGCGACCCGCTGCCTCCAGTGCACGTGCGAGGCGATCGGCTTCTGCGACCTGCGCCGGCTCGGCATCGAGTACGGCACGACGCTCCGGACGCTCGAGCCGCAGTACCACCAGGGCGCCGGCTACCGGAGCGTGACCGAGAACCGCTTCACGGGCGTCAACCACGACTACATCCGAGACGACAGCCACGCGTTCATCCTCCGCGAGCCGTCGCGCTGCATCGACTGCGGCCGCTGCGCGAACGTGTGCGC
>JAPVSP010000517.1:0-1709 GCA_047519685.1 Chloroflexota bacterium | reverse complement strand
GGCGGAGGAGGGGCGTCGCCGGGGGCCCGTCCGTCGCCCGAGGCCGGTCCGACGCCGGAGGGCGGGTCGCCGCTCGCTGGCCCCCGTCCCGTCGTTCGCGTCCCCCCTCGCGCCGAGGGCCACCGGCGCGCAGAATGAGCGCTCCCGGCGGCGCGACACCTGCCGCCGCAGACGACCTCGACCCCATTCGCGATGGAGGATCCGCAGTGACCGACGTCCTCGATCAGGTCAAGACGTACAAGCAGTCCATCGGCGGTGAGTTCGTCGACAGCGCGAGCGGCCGCACCCTCGAAGTCGTGAACCCGGCCAACGATCGGGTCCTGGCGCACGTGCCCGCGAGCGACGCCGAGGACGTCAATCGGGCGGTCGAGGCCGCGGCGGCGGCGTTCGAAAGCTGGCAGAGGACCACGCCCCAGGAGCGGATGGGCTACCTGCTGAAGCTGGCCGACCTCGTCGACGCCAACGCGGAGGAGCTGAGCCGACTCGAGTCCAGCCACACCGGCAAGCCGCTCAACGTCGCGGCGGCCGACTTCCCGGCGCTCGCGGACAACCTCCGCTTCTTCGCCGGCGCGGCACGGAACCTGGAGGGCAAGGCGGTCAACGAGTACATCGCCGACCGGACCTCCCTCATCCGCCGCGAGCCGATCGGGGTCGTGGCGGGCATCGTGCCGTGGAACTACCCGCTGTACATGGCCGGCTGGAAGATGGGCCCGGCGCTCGCGGCCGGCAACACGATGGTGCTCAAGCCGTCCGCCCGGACCCCGCTGACGGCGCTGCGCTTCGCGGAGCTCGCGGCCGAGGTCCTCCCGCCCGGCGTCCTGAACGTCCTGTCCGGGACGGGCGATGCTATCGGGCCCGCGCTCGTCGCGCATCCCAAGGTCGGCCTGATCTCGCTGACCGGCGACACAGAAACCGGCAAGAAGATCGCCAAGATCGCCGCCGATCGCGTCAAGCGGCTCCACCTCGAGCTTGGCGGCAAGGCGCCGGTCATCGTGTTCGACGACGCGGACCTCGACCTGGCCGCCGAGACGCTCCGCTTCGCAAGCTACTGGAACAGCGGTCAGGACTGCACGGCCGCCTGCCGGGTCATCGCCGGGCCCGGCATCTACGATGACTTCGTGGCCAAGCTGGCCGACCAGGTCCGGGACATGAAGTGGGGCGACCCGACGACGGGCGAGGAGCTCGAGATGGGCTCGCTCATCTCCCATACCCAGGTGGACCGGGTCGCCGGGATGGTCGAACGGGCCCGGGGCGGGGCCGAGGTCGTCGTCGGCGGCCAGTCACCGGAGCGGCCCGGCGCCTACTACGAGCCGACCGTCATCGCCGGTCCCGACCAGAAGAGCGAGATCGTCCAGGACGAGGTCTTCGGGCCGGTCGTGACGGTCCAGCGCTTCAGCGACGAGGAGCAGGCCATCGCGTGGGCCAACGACGTCCGGTTCGGCCTGGCCGCGTCGGTCTGGACGCGGGACATCGGGAAGGCCCTGCGCGTCTCGAAGGCGATCCAGTTCGGGACCGTCTGGGTCAACGACCACTTCACGCTGGTCTCGGAGATGCCGCACGGCGGGTTCAAGGAGTCGGGCTACGGCAAGGACCAGTCGATGTACGCGGTCGAGGACTACACGATCGTCAAGCACGTGATGCTGCGGTCGTAGGGCTCGAGGCACGCCGGCTCGAGGCGAGGGCGGACGGCGCTCGGATCCGGAGCGATC
>JAPVSP010000516.1:0-27720 GCA_047519685.1 Chloroflexota bacterium | reverse complement strand
TGCGGGCGCGGCGCCGTCGCCGCGACTACACCAGCCGCCCGTCGCGCAGCTCGACGATCCGATCGGCGACGTCGAGCATCATCGGGTCGTGCGTCGCGACGACGGCCGTGACGCCCTCGGTCCGCACGACCGAGCGGAGCAGGACCATGACGGTGTGCCCCGTCTCGGAGTCCAGCTGGCCGGTGGGCTCGTCGGCTAGGAGCAGCCTGGGCTGGTTCGCGAGGGCCCGCGCGATGGCGACCCGCTGCTGCTCCCCGCCCGAGAGTTCGTACGGCCGGTGACGGGCGCGCCCCCCGAGGCCGACCAGCTCGAGGAGATGCTGCACGCGCCGGTCGCGGGTCTCCGGGTCGGCGCTGACCAGTCGGAGCGGCACCTCCACGTTCTCCGCGGCGGTGAGGATCGGGATCAGCCCGAAGGCCTGGAAGACGAACCCGACCGTGCGTCGTCGCAGCTCGACGAGGTCGGGCTCCCGCATCGTCGAGACCTCGGTCCCCTCGATCGAGACGCTTCCGGAGGTCGGTCGGTCGAGCCCGCCGACCAGGTTGAGGAGGGTCGTCTTGCCGCTCCCCGACCGGCCGCGGACGGCGAGCAGCTCGCCATGCGCCACGGTCAGGTCGACGCCGCGCAGCGCATGGACCACCGTGTCGCCCGACGGGAAGTCGCGGACGAGCCCCGTGGCCTCGACGATCGGGCCCCGGCCGGGGCCGGAGCGGAGGGCGCTCATCGCTCGGGCTCCTCGTCCGGACGCGGCTCCTTCGCGGCCCCTCCCGGACCGGGCCGCTCGGGTCGCCCCTCGGCTCGTTCGGGCTTCGACGACCCCGCCCGACCGGCCGAGCGGTCGGGCCACACCCCGACGTGGTCGTCCTCCAGCCGGAGACGCACGCGGTCCGCCAGCTGGAGCGCCTCGATGTGGCCGCGCGGCAGCTGGAGCCGGCCCGCCCGGTCGAGGACCGCGAACTCCTCGGCGACGACGTGGTGGTCGCCGTCGTCCGAGCGCTCGGTCCGGCGGACGGTCTCGCTGCTGGTCCGGCCGTCGCGGATGGCCACGGTCCGCTCGACCTGCTCGGAGACGAGCGGGTCATGGGTCACGACGACGATCGTCGTGCCCAGCTCCCGGTTCACGTGACCGAGGAGATCGAACACCTGGGCCGAGGTGTCGCTGTCGAGCTCGCCGGTGGGCTCGTCCGCCAGCACCACGTGCGGGCCGTTGGCGAGGGCGACGGCGATCGCCACCCGCTGCTGCTCGCCGCCGGAGAGCCGCTCGGGGCGAAGGCCGGCCCGGTCGGCGAGCCCCACCAGATCGAGCAGCTCCATCGCCCGCCGGCGCCGGCCGGAGCGCGCGTCGAGGATCATCGGCAGCTCGACGTTCTCGACCGCGCTCAGGTACGGCAGCAGGTTGCGCGCCGTCTGCTGCCAGACCATCCCGACGGTCCGTCGCCGGTAGCGGGTCCGCTCCCGCCGACCGAGTCGGGCCAGGTCGTGGTCCGCCACGATGGCCCGCCCCGCGGTCGGCACATCGAGCCCGCCGAGGATGTTGAGGAGCGTGGACTTGCCGCTGCCCGAGGCGCCGACGATCGCGACCATCTCGCCCGAGCCGATGACGAGATCGAGGCCCTGGAGCGCGACGACCTCGAGATCGGCGACCTTGAAGATCCGGACCAGGTTGTCGCAGACGATCTTGGCGCCGTCGCCGTAGGCCCCCGCCGGTCGGGTAGCCGGGCGGCTGGGCAGATCGACGATCTCCGGGCCCGTCGGCGTCACGCGGTCCTCCCAGGGATCCATCGGTCCGCCCATCACTCGATCCCCTGGCGGATCGCCATGGCTGGCGTGGCGGTCCGCTGGAGCGCTGCCCCGAGGGCGACGCCCAGGGCGACGATCGCCCCGATCGCGAGCAGGAGCAGCGCGAGGTGGCTGGCCTCGACGACCGTCGGCACCTCGACCGGGGAGCCGACGACGGCCGAGAGCCCGAGGCCCGGCAGCAGGAAGACGAACAGCCCGAGCCCGAGCCCGGCGCCGGCGAGGAACGCCACGACGCTCGTGGGTCCGTACTCGAGGGCGACGAGGGCCAGGGCCTGGCGCCGGGCGAGGCCGAGCGTCGAGAGGTGGGCGACCTCGATCGCCCTGGCGGCGCCCGCGAGCGCGAGGGCGGCGGCGACGGCCAGCGCGGCATAGGCGATCGCGATCGCGGCGGCCGCTCCGACACCGATCGTGACGGCCTCGACGACCGGGGCGCCCCGGATGGATGCCGCTCGGTCCGTGCGGCCCACGACGGTCGTCGCCGGGGCGGTGGCCTCCACGGCGGCTCTGAGCGTGGACGCGGCGTCGTCGGCCGCTCGCAGGAGCGCGGTCGTCGACGGCAGCTCGATGCCCGGCAGGGCCGCGCGCAGCTGCCCACGGTCCACGACGACGAACGGGTCGGTCACCGGAAGCGACGGGAACGTGGCACGGACGTCGACGACCCGCAGCCGGACGCGTTCGCCGCCGAGCGCGAGATCGAACGTGTCCCCGACCTCGAGCGCGTCGGGCCCGCCCGCCGAGGCGACCGAGACGATCGCCGGGAGCGGCTGGTCCGTCGGGACCAGCATCTCGGCCGGGATGGCGGGCTCGACGGGCGTGCCCCTCGAGACCTCGCGGTACCCGGCCATGTCGATCGCGAGGAGCTGTCGGACCCCGCCCGTGCTGAGCGTCACCGGGGCGCTGTAGCCGCCGGCCGCGGCGGCGACCCCGGGCAGGCGCGCTGGGTCGAAGTCGGCCCTGAACGCGCCGGTCGGGCTGACCAGCCGGAAGGCCGCGCCCACGTCCTGCCAGGCGACGGCGTCCGCGGCCCGGTCGAGCTGGACGAGCGTGGCCGACGAGAACGCGCCGATGGTCGCCGTGGCCATGAGGATCAGGAGGACGCTGGCCGCGCTGCCCCCTCGGCTTGCGCGGCGCAGCGCCAGGACCGGGACCAGGCCCGGCAGCCTGGCGGCCGCGCGGACCAGGCCCCGCATGACCATCGGGAAGAGACGCACCGCGAGGACCCCCGCGGCGACGCCGACGAGCGCCGGCACGGCGGCGATGAACGGATCGGCCGGGACGAGCGAGGAGGCGCTCGCGAGGCCGCCGACGCCGCGCTCCCGGAGCAGGACCGCGCCGCCGAGCGCGAGGGCGACCACCAGCGCCTCGGCCACGAGCCGCCGCGGGGCGGCCCGCCCGACGACCCCGGGATCGCGAGCCGGGGCGCGGGGCGGGCCGAACGCGGTCGGGACGATGACCGCGACGAGCAGGCCGAGGGCGACCGCCGCGACCGCGACGGCGGCGAGGACCGTCGTGAGCGGCGCCCCGGCCGGGACCACGGCGATGGCGATGGCGGCGGCCGCCCCCGCCGGCGGGCCGGCCAGCAGCGATCCCTCGAGGAGCGCCGAGGCGAGCGTCTGGACCGAGGATGCCCCCCGGCCGCGGCAGAGCGCGAGCGCCCGGCGTCGCCGGATGGACGCGAGCAGGGCGACCAGGCCGAGGGTCGCGATGGCGACCGCCAGCGGGCCGATGGACACCGCGGTGAGGACCGCCGCGGCGGAGGTCCAGCGAGCCTGGTAGCCCGCCAGGAGCGGCAGGAGCCCGCTGCGGAGCGCGGTCCCGCGCCCGGCCATGACCATCGTGGCGTCGGCGTCGAACAGGCCCCCGGCGCGCCGAAGCCCGACGATGAGGTCGTCGAGCCGGCCGGCCTGGAGGGCCGCCGGGTCGACGCGGTAGCGCCAGCCGTAGCGGAGCGAGATCCCCTCGACCTCCGTCGCGCCGAGCAGCGCGGGGTACGCCGCCGGCGCCAGGAGCAGCGTCGCGTTCGTGAACTGGACCTCGGACGTCAGGGCGCGGATGGTCGGCCCCTCGACCGGCGCGTCGTCGATCCAGTAGTCGTCGGCGGGGTCGGTGACCCGGTACGTCCCGACGATGTCCACCGCGAGCCGGGTGCTCCGGCCCACCGCCAGCACGTCGCTCTGGTCGGGCGACATCAGGAGCCGCCCGCCCGGCGGCACGCCCATGGCGGCGGCGGCCGCGTCGGACATCGCGGCCTCGAGGACGACGAGCGCATCGCCCGGCCGAGCGTCGGGCGACGGATCGGGGATGGTCCGCGTCGCCCCGGTCGGCAACCGTCCGCCGACGAGCCGGATCCGGCTCTCGACGCCCTCCTGGATCCGCAGCGTCACGACGCTCGGCGTCTGGACCCCGGCGCCGATCCGCCAGTACGGCGTGTCGATGACGGCGACCCTGTCGGCGAGGATCGACCGGACGGCCGCCGGGAGCTGGGACCCAAGGTCGGCCCCGACGGCATCCACCTCGCTCAGCGGGTCCGCGGCCCCGGCCTCGATCCGCCCGACCCGGTCGAGCCGCAGGTCCCGCGTGGCCGACGTGGCGCCGTCCACCTCGGACCGGAGCGCCCCGTCGGCGACCCGCTCGAAGAGCCTCGGCGCGAGCGCGAAGACCAGCGCCGTGACGAGGACGAGGGCCACGAGGCCCAGCGCGGGGATGCGCTCGTCGCGGAGGCGGCGGAGCGAGCTCACGAGCCAGGCCATCGCTAGCCGTCCCCGGCCCGGAGCACGGCGCCGATCTGGATGGCCGGCATCCGCCGCACGACGACCGCGGCGGTCGCGATCAGCAGCCCGACCGCGAGCCCGTAGACGGCCGCGATCGCCGCCCACGGGACGACCAGGACCGGGCTGGGCACGACGGGCTCGCCGGTCGCGCTGAGGAGCGCGAACGGCAGCACGAGCCAGGCCAGGAGCAGGCCGAGCCCCGACCCGACGAGCAGCCCGACGGCGAACAGGAACGCCTGCTCGAGCGAGAGCCAGACCGAGAGCTGCCCGGTCGACAGGCCGAGCGCGCGAAGGAGCGCGAACTCGCCGAGTCGCTCGCGGATCGAGACGGTCGCGCTCACGACGAGGCCGATCGCCGCGAAGGCCATCGCCGCCAGCGATCCGAGCGCGAGGGCTCCCACGACGCCAAGGGCGACCGGGTCCGTGGCGAGCGACCGCGTGAGCGCGGAGCGCGCGATGACCCCGGAGGCGGAGTAAGGCTTGCCGGCGAGCGTCGCGGCGACCGCGGCCGACCGCGCCGGATCGACGCTGAGCCACCACTCCTCGGCCGCCCGGATCTCGGTCAGGCCCGCGCGGGCGAGCGTCGGCCCGTCGACGACGATGAACGGCGTCGCGGGGTCGAGCGGCGGGAACGCCCGGACGCTGCCGATCACCTGCACGGTGAGCGACTGGCCGAGGCTCGTGACGGCGACGGTGTCGCCGACGCGGGCGCCCGCGAGATCGAGGAACCGCTCGCTCGCGACCGCGGCGATCCGCGCCGGGGAGCCCTGGTCCGCGGCGAGCCGGAAGACCGGCTGGGTGACGTCCGGCCCGCCCGTGATCGGCCCCTGGGGCCCCACGCCGATCTCGAGATGACGGGGCGCGGCCGGCAGGACCTGGACGTAGCCGCTCGTCCGGTCCCACGACCAACCTGGCGCCCCGGGGTCGAAGGGGACGGGCGTCCAGGCATCGCCCGTGTCGGCGGAGCTCTCGGAGACGCCCGTGAGATCGATCCCGCCGCTGACGGACACGTACGAGGGTGGGCCGACGACCAACTCGATGGCCTGGAGGCGGAGCGGGTAGGCCGGCACGACCTCGAGCCCTCCCACCGTGGCGGCCAACGGGACCTCGATCCGCTGGGCCGCGCCGCTGAACAGCCCGGCGGCGGAGGCCTGGAACCGGGCCAGCCGGCCATCCGCATCGGCGAGGACGACGGCGACGTCGATGCCACGCCAGTCCGCCGGCAGCTCGCCGCCGAAGGTGTCGCCCTCGGCGCCGGCTCGGAGGTCGGCGTCGATGGTCACCTCGAGGCGTCTGGGTCGGCCGGCGAGGGGCAGCGCCGCGGTCGTCGGGCGGGTCGCGGCCAGCCCGGCCATGATGTCCGGCGGGACCGACGCGCCGGTATCGGCCGGGACCCGGACGATCGCGTTCGCACGGTCCGGGTCGAGCGCCAGCAGCTGACCGTCGCGGATGGTCCGCCCGGCGTCCATCGCCCGGTGGACGACCGGCATCGCCGCCTCCACGCCGGGGATCGACCGGTAGGCCGATCCGACCCCCCATGACGGGAGCTGCGGGTAGTCGGCGGCGATGACCCGCAGGTCCGACGCTGCCTGGTAGGCCGCCTGGTCGGACTGCGATCGGGACCAGGTCGCGGAATAGGCCGCGGCGAACGTCCCGAGGGCGGCCGCGAGCATGAGCAGGAGCGCCGACCGCGTGTACCGGAGCGGGCGACGGGCGAGCTGGCGCGCGCCGAGCGGCGGCAGCAGGCCGCGGCGATCGCCGAGCAGCCGCTCGGCCACCTCGCCCAGGCGGGGCACGATCCGCGTCGCCAGCACGCCCCCGGCGATGAGGCCGAATGCCGGCGCCGCGACGAGGAGCGGATCGAGCCCCAGCGCCCCTCGGGCGTCACGGGTGAGTGGAGCGCCGTACAGGCGGAGCTGCCAGAGGGCGATCCCCGCGACGACGACGAGCGCGAGATCGAGCCCCAGGCGCTGGGACAGCGTCCGGGCGACGGGGCGGCCGAGCGCCGCGCGGATCCCGGCCAGGCTCGCGCCCGAGCCCAGGGCGGGCAGCGTAAGGGCCAGTGCGCAGCCGAGCCCGGCCCCCGCCGCGACCAGCAGGCTCGATCCGGTCGGCACCGCGGCCGGCACGATGCCCGCCTCGGCCAGCGGCCCCACCAGCCCGAACAGGCGGACGATGCCGAGCGCCAGCAGTGGCGCGATCGCGGCGGCCGGCACGGACAGCAGGATCGCCTCGCCGATCGCGATCCCGGCGACGTGGACGGCGGATGCGCCCCGCGATCGCAGGAGGGCGATCTCCGGTCGCCGCCGCTCCGCCAGCAGCCCGGCGACGAGCAGGACCGCGTACGCGGCCAGGACCGCGAACTGCAGGGTCAGGAGGATGACCCCGCCGCGGCTCACGAGCACCGAACGGTCGACGCCCTCGAGGACGGCCGGGAGGCCGGTCGTGACCCTGAGCGAGTGGCTCGGGGGCACCAGCGCGCGCAGCCGCGCGGGGAGCCCGGCGAGGTCCTGGCGCATGGCCTCGAGCCCTTCGACGCGGAGCCCATCGACGGCCGGGATCGCTCGCCACTCGAGGGCGAGATCCGCCGAGAGGGTCCGCCGCCGCAGGTCGTCCTGCGCGACGACGAACGGCCCGCGGTAGGTGAAGGCGTCGGTGCGCTGGATCCCATCGAGCTCGAGCGGGTCGCCGAGCCAGAACGCGTCCGCCCGATCGGGCCGCCAGACCCCCGTCACGACGACTTCGATCGTCGCCGTCGGGTCCGAGCCATCCGCGAGCCGCAGCCGGTCGCCCGCCGCGAGGCCGAGCGCACCGGCCGCCCCCTCCGAGACGGTCGCCTCGACCGGGTCCCGGCCGGCGACGGGCCACCGTCCGGCGATGAGCGACGTGTGCGCCTCGATGCCGCGGTAGCTCGCGAGACGCGTCAGATGCTGGCTGGCCTGGTCCGCCGCGACACCGGCCGGCGTCAGCGAGCCGGATCGCGCGACGAGCGCGACCTCGCCGCCGCCCGGCCCGAGGGTTCGCGAGAGCTCCGGCCCGAGCGCCGCGTCGAGCCCGGCGACCTGGTCCGGCCTGGCCGACGTCTCGACCAGGACCGTCCGGTCCGCCGGCGCGGCCGAGGCGACCGCACGGCGCAGGCCACCCACCGCGACCGTATCCGCGTAGAGGGTGCCGGCGGCGAGCGTCGTGGTCGCGCACGCGAGCAGCAGCCACACGGCCAGCATGAACGGCCAGTCCGCGCGCGTACGGCTCACGACGGCACGCCACAGGCCGGCCGACCGGAGCAAGCATCCCTCCCGACTCGTTGCCCGTGACGCTACATCATGGATAGCCGGTCATCGGGTCGGGGGTTCACGGCGGCGTCACCGTCCGCTGTCGCAGAAATCCCCGCGGTCGGGCCGGCCTCTACCACATCGGCTCCCCGCGCCTAGAATTCTGGGGTCGTATCGCGAGCCCGAGGGAGGCGCAGGTCATGTCCCTGCTCCGGCGGATCGAGAGGGCGCAGCAGGGGGCCGACACCCAGGACGCCGGCGCGGTCGCCCCCGTCCCGCCGCCGGCTGCCCCGCGGGCGGGCCAGGTGGCGGCGCGGGAGGAGTACCTGCGCGACATCAGGCTTCGCCTCCAGAACGCGGTCAGCGCCGCCTCTGACTCATTGTTCGACGCCTCCGCAGGGACCGACGTCCACGGCAGGGTCGAGGCGATCGTCGACGAGGCCATCCGCACGAACGGGTTCGCCGTCACGGCGGAGGAGCGTCGTCGGCTGATCGAGGAGATGACGGGCGAGATCGCCGGCCTCGGCCCGCTCGAGCCGCTCCTTCTCGACGAGACGATCACCGAGGTCATGGTCAACGGCCCGAACCACATCTACATCGAGCGTGGCGGGAAGATCGAGCGCGTCGATCGCGCCTTCCTGAACGACGAGCACGTGCTCCGGATCATCGACCGCATCGTCACCCCACTGGGACGGCGGATCGACCAGTCGAGCCCGAGGGTCGACGCTCGCCTGCCCGACGGCTCGCGGGTCAACGCCATCATCCCGCCCCTGTCCCTCGTCGGTCCCGTCATCACGATCCGGAAGTTCGCCGCTCGCCCCTTCACCGTGGACGATCTCATCCGCTTCGGCACGGCAACGGCGGAGATGTTCGACTTCATGAAGGCCTGCGTCGAGGCGCGACTCAACATCTTCGTCTCCGGTGGCACCGGTTCGGGCAAGACGACGACGCTCAACGTCCTGTCGTCGTTCATCCCCGAGGACGAGCGGATCGTCACGATCGAGGACGCCGCCGAGCTGCAGCTCCGCCAGACGCACACCGTCACGCTGGAGTCCCGGCCGCCGAACCTCGAGGGCGAGGGCGAGATCACGATCCGTGCCCTCCTGCGCAATGCCCTGCACATGCGCCCCGACCGGATCATCGTGGGTGAGTGTCGCGGTGGCGAGGCCCTCGACATGGTCCAGGCCATGACGGTGGGCCAGGACGGCTCGCTGTCCACCGGGCACGCGAACAGCCCGCCAGACATGCTCCGCCGGCTGGAGACGATGATCCTCATGTCCGGCTACGAGCTGCCCCTGCGGTCGATCCGCGAGCAGATCGCCTCGGCCGTCGACCTGATCGTCCATACGGCCCGCCTCAAGGATGGCACGCGCAAGGTCGTCAACATCACCGAGGTCTACGGGATCGAGGACGACGAGATCCTCATGCAGGACGTCTTCGTGTTCGAGCAGACCGGGATGCGCGATGGGAAGATCGAGGGGCTGCTCAAGCCGACCGGGATCCGGCCGACCTTCATGTGGAAGTTCAAGGCCCGCGGGATCGAGTTGCCCCCCGGCGAGTTCGGCATCCCTCCCGAAGACCCCACGCGACCCGGCCATCCCGGGAAGAGAGGCATGGCCGGTGAGGCGCCGGACGCCGGTTCGTTCCGATCACCCGTGGGCAACGGCCGGACCGTGAAGGCCGGCGGGATGGTCTACGTCTCGTCGATGGGGCCGGTCGATCCCGACAGCGGTCAGCTCGTCATCGGAGGCATCAAGGAGCAGACGGGCCAATGCGTGCGCAACCTGCAGGCGAGGCTCGAGGCCGAGGGGAGCTCGCTGGACAAGATCGTCTGGGCGAACTGGTCGCTGCGCGATCCGGCGGAGTTCGACACCTTCTACCGGGAATGGGTGCGCTGGTTCCCCGCGGACGCCCCGGTGGGTCAGGGCACGCTGATGCCCCCGCTGCAACGCCGCGCCGGCTTCCGGATCTCGATCGCGGCGATCGCCGAGGCGTAGGACGGGCCGCGCCGGCTCGGGACGAGCGCGGTTCCGCCGAAGCGGGCGCAGCGCCCGGAAGATCCGCGCTCGCCATGCGCGCCAGGCTGCGCGTCATCGTGCGTACGAACGAGGGGCTGGAGCGGGAGACGGGGTTCGAACCCGCGACATTCAGCTTGGAAGGCTGACGCTCTGCCGACTGAGCTACTCCCGCCCGGTCGCCGCAATCGTACGGGATGGCGCGCACCGCGGGTGCCGCGGCGACTTCGAGACCGACGGCACTTCCGGCGGGGGCACCCCCGGGTCACGATGTCGCCCACCAGGGCGTCCGAGGCTCGGATCGAGGAGGTCGTTCGATGAAGCGGGTCCTGCCCTTCATGTTCGCCATCCTGGCGATGGGGATCGCCATGGTCGTCATGGCGTCGGTCCTCCACCTCGACATCAAGGCGGAGATCGGCCGGCTTCTGCCACACGAGGGATCGGTCGAGGAGACGCCGACGCCGGAGCCAGAGCCGGAGAGCTAGGGTCGGCTGCCCACGTGGAGGACCGGGCCGGGAGCCTGCCGGGCCCGGTCTCGCGTTCCCGAGGAGGTGGACGTCAGCCGGCCGCGACGCGCCCGGCGATCGCCTCCGTGATCGCGCCGGCGAGGCGCTCTCCCGTCGGGGAGCCGACGAGCGGCGTGATCCCATGCCGACCGGCCGTCTCGATCCAGTCGGGTTCCATCCCGGTCGCGAGGAGCACGACGGGGATCTCCGGGTGCATCTCGCGGAGGCCCTCGATGAGGCGTTGCGCCCCCTCCGGCTCACCGGTGGCCCACGCGTCGTAGACGAGGACGTCGGCACGGTCGGCGAGCTCGCAGTCGCGGCCCGACAGGATCGGGCACCTCGCGCCGATGGGCCCGGAGCACTGGGTCACCTCGTAGCCGCGCCGGCGAAGCGAATCGGTCTCCTGGTCGGCGAGGTCGATGTCGTGATGGACCACGAGCACCCGGGTCATGCTCGGTTCCTCCATGCGCCTATTCGCATGGGAGCATCGAGCCGCCGGCGCCGCCTCGGGAAGAGCCGCTCGGCACCCCTTCCGCGGCCCGGACGGCCCGCGACATCGGCGGCGACGACGCGGCCGGCTGTCGGCCTCCACTGGCCGGCGCCGGAGCGGGCTACCATCGCCCCGTGAGCGGCAAGCTGGTCCCCAAGGTCATCCTCGAGGGGACGCGCCTCACGCACAAGACGGATCTCGCGTTCGCGCTGAACCGCCACCCCCGGATCGTCGGGCCGCGCAAGTACGACTACCCGTCGCCGCTCATCTCGGCCGAGTGGTGTGCGTTCACCAACTGGCCCTGGGGTCGCGGGCTCGTCAACTACGCGCCCGAGGAGGAGGCGCGGGCGATGGAGACCTACGCGACCTGGGCGCGGCTCTTCGAGCTCCAGCCCTACTACTCGTGGATCGTCGATCGCTTCCACCTCTCGACCAGGGCGTACCAGCTGACCGCCCGTGGCGTGGACCCCGACTTCGGGTGGCTCGAGGATCGCCTTCGCCCGCTGGGCTTCCGGATCGTGCTGGCCACCCGGCGCGAGGAGACCTTCGAGGCGGCCCGCGTCGCCCGACTGCCGGTCTCCGGCAAGCCCAGCCAGTACGACGACGTCGGCGTCTTCGTCGACGAGCAGCGGCTGCTGCGCCGGCTCGCGGCGAGCTCGACGCTGCCGGTCATGGAGCTCGACGTGTCGGATGACGACGTGCCCGGCGCGGCCGACCGGGTCGCCGGCTGGCTGGCGGCGAGCGGTGGCCTCTTCCTGCCCGACGGGCTCTAGGCGGAGGCAGCCAGCCGCTCCGCCAGGTAGCGGATCGCGAGCGGGTAGCGGTATTCGATGGCCCCATGCTTCGCGTCGAACAGCTCGAAGAAGGGCTCGACGGTGCCAGCGGCGCGGCAGGCCGTCCGGAAGGCCTCGGCGCCGAGGTCGAGGTGGTACTCGTCGCGGGTCCCCGCGTCGATGTAGATCGCCCGGAGCGATCTGAGCGCCTCGGCGCCCTCGGGCGTCCGCGCCATCCGGGCGGGATCCCAGCGCAGCCAGCGCGCCCAGACGTCCGGCACCAGCTCGCCCGTCGCCACGTCGAACGGCAGCCGGACCGTGCCGTCCGGGTCGGTCGAGTAGCAGGCGGCCATGGCCCACTCGTTCACGAGGGCGCCATCCTCGGCCCCGGTCATCGCCGGGCGCGACCGGAAGTCCGCCCAGAACCGCGCGAACGAGCCCGCGTAGTGGTCGCGCAGCGCTCGCGCGCACTCCGCGAACTCGGGCTGGTAGCAGACCTCGAACAGCGCGTCGCCGGCATGGGTCGCCAGGCCGCCGAACAGGTCGGGTCGGAGCATCGGCGTGACCATCGCGCCGTAGCCGCCGGACGACTTGCCGGTGATCCCGCGATGCGCGGCCTCGGGCAGCGTCGCGAACGTCGCGTCGACCCAGGGAACGACCTCGTCGCAGAGGAACGTGTGGTATCGCCCGGTCCCCGGAGAGTCGAGGAACTGGCTGCCGCCGACCGAGGTCCAGCAGTCGACGAAGACGACGATCGCCGGCGGCGGCGCGTCCGGACCCGCGAACAGCCCGTCGACGAGCTCCGGGACGGTCGGCCGGAAGGCGCTCCGGTCGCGCCACATGTCGAGCTGCCCGGTCATCCCCTGGATGAGGTAGATGGTCGGAAGCGGCGTCGCCCCGTCGTACGCCGGCGGCAGGTAGACCCAGACCGGCCGTTCCGCGGGATCGCCCAGCGGGTTCCCCTCGAGTGCCCGGCTGCGCAGGGCGTAGGCCTCGAGGCGGCCGGCGAGCGGGCGGCGCCACGGCGGCGAGGCAGGGACGCCGTCCAGCGGGTCTCCGAGACGGGTGGCGTCGACGATGGGCCGGGCACCGGTCGTCACGGCTGCACCTCGTGCGGGAGGAGGAACCAGCGGAGCGCCTCGAAGTCGGGCCCGACCGCCAGGGGCGGCCCGGGCGGGGGTGCGGGGGGCGGATCGGCGAGCAGTGCCCGGGCCTCGGCGAGGTACGCGGGCAGGCGCGACTCGGGCTCGCGGTGTCGGTGCGCGCGGTAGCGCATCGTCCCGTCCGCGTACGACACGTCGCCGAGCGACAGCGGCGGCTCGGCCAGGCCGCCATGATGCCGCCACAGTCCGGTGCCGGGCTCGAAGCGGTACTGCGGCAGGAGTCGCCACCCCGCCGTGGCGACGAGGTCGACCGCGTCGAGGATGTACGCGAACACGGCCTCGCTGATGAAGTAGTTGAAGTTCACGCGAACCCAGCCGGGCTTGATCCCCTCGCAGCCGCGCGCGATCTCGCGCTCGAACTCGTGGGAGGTCTCGAGGTCGATCCCCAGCAGCCGGTGCCCATAGGGCCCCGCACATGAGCAGCCGCCTCGCGCCTGGATCCCGAACAGGTCGTTGAGCAGCGCGACGATCACGTTGTGGTGAAGGTACCGGCCCTCGTGGCGGACGACGAACGACACGATCGATAGCCGCGGGAGCTCGGGGTTGCCGAGGATCTCGATCGAGGGGTTCGCGCCCCAGCGCTCGATCGCCCGCCGGATGAGCAATCCCTCACGCTCGCGGATCGCGTCGACGCCGACGGCGGCCTTCAGCTGGAACACGAGGCCGGCCCGGATCGACTCGACGATGGCCGGGGTGCCGCCCTCCTCGCGGTGCTCGATGTCGGTCAGGTAGACGTGCTCGGTCGGGTTCACGTAGGCGACCGTCCCGCCGCCGGGCACGGATGGGACACGGTTCCGGAACAGCTCCCGCCGCGCGACGAGGATGCCCGGCGTGCCGGGTCCGCCGATGAACTTGTGGGGCGAGATGAACACGGCGTCCTTGTAGTCGAGCTCGGGGTCGGGGCCGTCGCGGTGCGGGTCCATCTCGACCTCGACGTACGGCGCCGCGGCGGCGAAGTCCCAGAACGACAGCGCGCCGTGACGGTGGAGGAGGACCGAGATGGCCCGCGTGTCGCTGATGATCCCCGTGACGTTCGAGGCGGCCGAGAAGCTGCCGATCCTCAGCGGCCGGTCCGCGTGGCGCTCCAGCTCGGCCTCGAGCTGCGCGAGGTCGATCCGTCCGTCATGGTCCTCGTGGATCGTGACGACGTCGCAGATCGACTCGCGCCACGGCAGCTCGTTGCTGTGGTGCTCGTATGGGCCGATGAACACGACGGGTCGCTCGGCCGCCGGGATGCGCCCACGGAGGTCGTATCGGTCGTCGAGGTCGGCGGGGATCCGCAGCTCCAGCACGTCGATCATCCGGTTGATGGCGGCCGTCGAGCCGGACCCGCAGAAGACCACGGCGTGGCGCTCGTCGCCGCCGACGCCCTGGAGGACGAGCCGGCGGGCCTCCTCCCGGAAGCGGGTTGTCTGGAGCCCCGTCCCTGACGACTCCGTGTGGGTGTTCGCGTAGAGCGGCAGGACCGCGTCGCGGATGTAGTCCTCGATGAAGGCGAGCGAGCGGCCGGACGCCGTGTAGTCGGCATAGGTGACGCGACGGATCCCGAACGGCCCGGCGACGGCCTCGTCATCCCCGATGACGGACGCGCGGATCGTCTCGATGAGCCGGCCGGGATCGGTCACCCGCCCATCGTAGTCGGCCTCGCGGAGCGCCCGCGCCCTCGCCCGCCGCCGCGTCCGGGTCGAGGTGCGCGACGCGCCCGGGGGCGGAGTCCGGTCGCGGCCCTCAGCCCTTCCGCTCGAGGATCGGCCGGGCCCTGGCGGGATCGTCGACGACGAAGGCGAACATCGCGCGGTCGCCCCATCGACCGAGGAACAGGTGGCCGTAGATGTTGACGCCGGCGTCGGCCAGGGAGCGCGCGATGGCGGCCATGCCGCCCGGCCGATCGGGGACCTCGGCGAGGATCGATTCGCCCTCGATGTACGTGTACCCCCCGGCGTCGAGGATCGCCCGTGTCCGCTCGTCGTCCGCCGTCGTCATGATCACGTGACCGGCGTCGCCGATGCCGCCGCCGCCGATCGCCCGGAGGTCGACGCCACCCGCCGCGAGCGCCTCGGCGAGGACGGCGAGGGCGCCAGGATGGTTCTCGAGCTGGACGACGAACTGGTTGGCCATCGGGTCCTCACTGGCTGGCTGTGCGCAGATTGTACGGAACGGTCCCCGTGCCGCGGCGTGCCAGCGTCCGTCCGATCCGCCGGCTGCGGCGTGTCAGCTCGCGGTGCTCCGCCGGATCCGGGCGGCTCGCCGGTAGAGGTCGGCGTACGCGGGTGCGGCCGCCGCCTCCCAGGCGAAGTCGACGGCCATCCCTCGCTCGACGAGAGCCCGCCAGCCGGCGGCTCGCCCGTCGCCACGGAACGTCATCGCCCGCCGGCAGGCCCCGAGCAGCCCGGCGCCGGTCGCCGGGCCGAAGAGGAACCCGGTCCCGGCGTCGGGCCGCTCCGCCTGGTCGACGATCGAGTCCACCAGGCCGCCGGTCGCCCGCGCGATCGGCGGGGTCCCGTAGCGCAGCGCGATCATCTGGACCAGGCCCGACGGCTCGAACCGCGACGGGACCAGGAACAGGTCCACCCCGGCGTAGATCCGCCGGGCCATGTCGCGGTCGAAGCGCTCGATGAACGCGACGCGATCGGGGTGGGCCGCCTCCAGGGCCCGCAGCCCCCGGGCGATCTCGGGGTTGCCGCTGGCCTGCACGACGAGACGCGCGCCGGCGTCGACGAGCGCCTCCCCGGCATCGGCGATGAGATCGAACCCCTTCTGCGGATCGAGCCGGCCGACCGCTCCCAGGACCGCCCGGTCGTCGTCGGGGTCCATGCCCAGCCGGACGAGCAGGTCCGCGCGGCAGTCCCCCTTCCCGTCCGGCCCGGAGCGGTCGTAGCGGGCGGCCAGGACCTGGTCGGTGGCCGGGTCCCAGAGGACCGGATCGAGACCGTTGATGATGCCGACGAACCGGTCGCCCTTCGCCCGGAGCGCGGGGTCGAGGCCGAAGCCGTACTCGGCCGTCCGCGCCTGCTCGGCGTACGTCGGGCTCACGGTGTTCGCGAGGTCGGAGCGGACGACGCCCTCGCGCAGGAGGTCCACCCCGTCCGCATCCGCCGGGATCACGCCGTCGCCCGGGGCGAGCCCCAGCCCACCGAGCCTGGCCAGCGCGGTCCAGCCGTGGTAGGCGAGGTTGTGGATGGTGAGGACGACGGCCGCCCGCCCGAGGACCGGGTCGCCCGCGTAGAACCGGTCTCGGTAGAGCGCCGTCGGGCAGGCGTGCCAGTCGTGGATGTGGAGGACGTCGATCGGCCGGGCGTCGCGGCGGAGCGCCTCCATCGAGGCCCGGCAGAACAGCCCGAACCGCCAGGCGTTGTCGGGGTAGTCGCCCGCCGCGTCGCCGTAGTAGCCGTCCCGATCGAAGGCCGCCGGGTGATCGACCAGGCGCAGCCGATAGCCGTCGGCGGCGACCTCGATCAGGCGGACCGACGTGGTCCCCCGGGCGGCTCGCGGGTCGGGCACCGCCAGCGTCCCGAGGTCCCGCGCCCCGTCCGGCACCGGGACGCCCCGATACCGGGGCAGGAAGACGTCGACCGGGGCCTGGGGTCCATCGGGGATCCGCCCGAGCGAACGGGCGAGCGCGTCCACGACGTCCCCCAGCCCGCCGGTCTTGGCCCACGGCTCGCACTCGGCCGCGATGAAGGCGACTCGCATCGGCCGATGGTAGCCGGAGTCCGCGGTCGGCGGACGCGTCGCGGAGCGCCGCCGAGGGAGCCGACTAAACCGGTTCATGTCGGTGGGGCGGGAGGCTATCATGGCGCCTTACATGGAACCAGCCGTGCAGGTCCCCACGCTTCCCGGCGCCTCGTTCCGCCTTCCCCCGCAGCTCGAGGGCCTCCGGCGTCTCGCGTTCAACCTGTACTGGGGCTGGCACCCCGACGCGAAGCGCCTGTTCACGCGGATCGATCCCGTCGCGTGGTCGCGCTACCGCAACCCCGTCCAGCTCCTGTCCGGCTCGATCGACTGGTCCGAGCTGCTCGACAACCCCGGCTTCATGGCCGAGGCCCGCGAGGTGATCGGTCGCTTCGACAGCTACATGGAGAACGGCGCCGACCACTGGTTCCGCCGACGCCATGCGGAGGATCTCGCCGGGCCGATCGCCTACTTCTGCGCCGAGTACGGGGTCCACGAGTCGCTCGGCATCTATTCCGGCGGCCTGGGCGTGCTCGCCGGCGATCACATGAAGTCCGCTTCGGACATGGCGCTCCCGCTCGTCGGCGTCGGCCTCGTCTATCGCAAGGGCTACTTCCGCCAGACGATCGACTGGGACGGCCACCAGGAGCATGCCTACCCCGACTACGACCTGACCCGGCTGCCGATCCAGCGGGTCCAGGGGCCGGACGGCGAGCCGCTCCAGGTGACGATCGCGCTCCCGGGTCGGGACCTGCGCATCGCCGTCTGGGTCGCCCAGGTCGGCCGCGTCCCGGTCCTCCTCCTCGACACGGACATCCCGGAGAACTCGCCGGCCGACCGGCCGATCACCCACATCCTCTACGTCCGTGGGCGCGAGATGCGCCTCCACCAGGAGCTGGTGCTCGGCGTCGGCGGCGTGCGCGCCATCCGGGCCCTCGGGCTCCGTCCCGCCGCCTGGCACCTGAACGAGGGGCACTCGGCCCTCCTCCTGGCCGAGCGGGCGCGGGAGCTGGTGGCGAAGGGGCGGGGGCTCGACGAGGCATTCGCGACCGTCGCCCGCGACAGCGTCTTCACCATCCACACGCCCGTCTCCGCGGGCAATGAGCGGTTCGACGCCGAGCTGGTCCGTCGCGACGCCGGCCCGCTCTTCGAGGGCGACGGCCGGCCGGCCACCGGCGGCGTGCCCATCTCGCGCCTGCTCGAGCTCGGTCGGGGCGTGGACGGCGACGGGTCGCAGTTCGACATGACGGCCTTCTCCCTGCGGCTGACCAACGGGGCCAACGCCGTCAGCCAGCTCCACGCCGTGACCGCGAACTCGACCTGGCACGCCACCGCGGCCCATGGGATCCTGGCGATCACCAACGGCGTCCACGTCCCGACGTGGCTCGGCACGCCGATGCGCCAGCTCTACCAGCGCCACCTGCAGGTCGAGCTTGACGACCTCGACGGCACCAGTGACGCCCCTCGCTTCGGGGGGCGGATGGATCGGATCCCCGCTGGCGAGCTCTGGGAGGCGCACCTTCGCCAGAAGCTGGAGCTCTCGCTCTTCGCCCGCGGACGCCTGCGCGCCCAGTTCGCCCGGCACGGTGAATCCCCGACCGTCCTGGAGGAGCTCGAGCATGTGCTCGATCCGAGCGCCCTGACGATCGGCTTCGCCCGGCGGTTCGCGACGTACAAGCGCGCTGGACTGCTGTTCAGCGACCTCGACCGGCTCGCCAGGCTCGTCTGGGACAGCGAGCGGCCGCTCCAGGTCGTCTTCGCGGGCAAGGCCCATCCGGCCGACCGCCCGGGCCAGCAGGTCATCCAGCAGATCTTCGCCTGGACGCGCTCGGACCGGCTCCGCGGCCGCGTCTTCATCCTCGAGGACTACGACATGCGGATCGCCCGCTTCCTGGTCCAGGGCGTCGACGTCTGGCTCAACAACCCCCGCCGACCGCTCGAGGCGTCCGGCACGTCGGGCATGAAGGCCGCCATCAACGGCATCGTCAACGTCAGCGTGCTCGACGGCTGGTGGGACGAGGGCTGGAACGGAGAGAACGGCTGGGCGATCGGCGGTCGCGAGGCGAACCCGGACGAGGGAGCCCAGGACTGGGCCGATGCCCTCGATCTCTATCGGATCCTCGAGACGGAGGTCGTCCCTCGCTACTACGAGCGCACGAAGAGCGGGCTGCCCGCGGCCTGGATCGAGACGATGCGCGCCTCGATGGCGGGCGCGGCCTGGCGCTTCTCCACCACCCGGATGCTCCACGAGTACACCGAGTGGCTCTACCTCCCGGCGGCCGGGGTCGCCGTCCACCAGGCGGCCGGGAGCGGGACCCGCCAGATCGTGACGGAAGCCGGCTGACGGACAGCTTGGCGCCCCGTCGGAGGGGCACGGACGCTCGCGGATCGAGGCCTCTCTCGTCAGCACGGAAGGAAGCCCGTGGCGCCACGGATCTCGCTCGCTCTCGCCATCCATAACCACCAGCCGGTCGGCAACTTCGGCTGGGTGTTCGCCGACGTCTTTGAACAGGCGTATCGGCCGATGGTCGACGCCCTCGAGCGGCATCCGGGCGTCCGGCTTTCGCTCCACTACACCGGGCCGCTCCTCGACTGGCTTCGTCGCGAGCGGCCGGAGTTCGTCGATCGGCTCCGCTCGCTCGTCGCCCGCGGCCGGGTCGAGCTGCTCGGGGGCGGCTACTACGAGCCGGTCCTCGCCTCGCTGCCCGAGCGGGACCGGATCGGCCAGCTCCGGCGCATGGCCGACGAGCTCGAGTCCGCCTTCGGGGTCCGCCCGCATGGCGCCTGGCTCGCCGAGCGGGTCTGGGAGCCGGACATCCCGACGTCCCTCGTGGCCGCCGGCTACCGCTGGACGATCCTCGACGACGCCCACTTCCGGGCGGCGGCCATCCCGGAAGAGGCGCTCTGGGGGCCGTACACCACCGAGGACCAGGGCCGGCTGCTGACGATCTTCGGCACGGAGCAGGGCCTGCGCTACCGCATCCCGTTCCGCGAGGTCGACGAGGTCATCGACTACCTCCGCGAGCACGCCACGGAGGACGGCCGGCGGGTCGGCATGATGGGCGACGACGGCGAGAAGTTCGGCGCCTGGCCCACGACCTGGGAGCACTGCTGGGGGAGCGGCCGCTGGGTCGAGCGCTTCTTCGACGCGATCGAGGCGAACGCCGACTGGCTGTCCACCGTGACGCCCTCGGACTGGCTCGCCCGCGAGGCGCCCATCGGGCGCGTCTACGTGCCCACGGGGTCGTACGCCGAGATGGGCGAGTGGGCGCTCCCGCCGGACGAGAGCCTCGTGTTCGCCGAGATCCTCCACCGGGCCGTCGCCGAGCGCCTGCCGGAGGCGCGCTGGCTGCGGGGCGCGTTCTGGCGCAACTTCCAGGTCAAGTACCGCGAGATCAACGACCTCCACAAGCAGATGCTCCGGACCTCGGAGAAGGTCGCCGAGATGCCGGAGGGACGCGCCAGGTCGGTCGCCCTCGACCACCTGTTCCAGGGCCAGTCGAACGACTGCTACTGGCACGGCCTGTTCGGCGGGATCTACATCAGCCACATGCGCCTGGCGACCTACGAGCACCTGATCGCGGCCGAGGATGTCGCCGATGCCCTCGCCGGCCGGCTCGGCTCCGGGGCCCTCCGCGATCTCGACATGGACGGGCGCGACGAGGCCTTCCTGGCCACCCCGGGCCAGACGCTGACCGTGAAGCTCGACAGCGGGGCAGCCGTCGGAGCCTGGGACATCCGGGCCGCCCGGCACGCGCTCGGGGCCGTCATGCGTCGTCGCCCGGAGGCCTATCACCAGATCCTCCGCGACCACGAGGCCCGCGTGGCGGCAGGAGCGGCGGCCGGAGCCGTCGGCGAGGGGCCGGCCTCCATCCACGACCGGGTCGCCACCAAGGAGCCCGGGCTGGCGGGGCGGCTCCACTACGACTGGCACGAGCGGCGATCCGCCCTCGTCCACGTCTTCCCCTCCGACGTCGACCCGGAGGGCTGGGCGGCCGCCCGGGCGGCCGAGCGCGGAGACTTCGTGGATGGCCTGTTCCGGGCCGTCGAGCTGACGCCCGAGCGCCTGGTGGCGGTCCGGGAGGGCAGCGTGGAGACGCCGGTCGGGAGGGCCGCGGTCACCGTCGAGAAGCGGTTCACGGTCGGCGGCGCCCGGCTCGATCCCTCGCTCGAGGTCGCCGTCAGGGTGAGCAACACCTCGGGGCTGCCCGTCGACGGCCGGTTCGGCATCGAATGGGCGACCACCCTCCTCGGCGGCGGGGGCAACCCGGCGGCCTGGTGGGAGGTCGCCGGCGAACGGACGGCGCACGACGCGACCCGGGCGGCCGCCGGTCTGGAGCGCCTGGCGGCCGGCAACGACGACCTCGGCGTGTCGATCGCGACGGAGGTCAGCCCCGCCGCCGATGCCTGGATCGCCCCGATCGAGACCGTGTCGAACTCCGAGTCCGGCTTCGAGCGGGTCTACCAGGGCAGCGCCCTGCTCCTCTCGTGGCCGCTCCGCCTGGGCCCCGGCGAGTCGCTGGCGATGCGGGTCGTCCACCGCGTGTCCGTGGCTCGCGACCGTGCGGCCGAGGAGGGGCTGCCGGTCCCCGGCGGCGCGTGACTCGCGGTCGGCTGGCGGTCCACGCCCACTTCTACCAGCCGTCACGGGTCGACCCGTTCGGCGGGCGGATCCCTGGCGACCCGGCGGCCGCCCCGTACCCGGACTGGAACGCCCGGATCGACGCCGAGTGCTACCGGCCGAATGCCGAGCGGGGCACGCTCGTCCATCTGTCGTACGACGTGGGACCCGCGCTCGAAAGCTGGCTCGCGTCCCACGACCCGGCCACCTGGCACGCCTTCGTCGCCGCGGATCGGCCGGGGGGCCGGGATCCGTCCATCCCGCTCGACCGGGGCAATGCCCTCGCCCAGGGTTTCCACCATGCGATCCTGCCGCTCGCCTCCGCGGCGGATCGGCGGACGGAGATCCGCTGGGGCCTGCGCGACTTCGAGCTGCGCTACGGGCGCGCGGCCGAAGGATTCTGGTTGCCCGAGACGGCCGTCGACCTCCCCACCCTCCGGATCCTGGCCGAGATGGGCGTTCGCTACTCCATCCTGGCGCCCTGGCAGGTCGTCCACCCGCATCTCGACACGCGCCGCCCGTACCGCGTCGACCTCGGGGCGGGCCGGAGCGTCGTCGTCGCCGTCTACGACGGGAGCCTCTCGGGCGCCGTCTCGTTCGAACCGGGCGCGACCGCCGACGCGGACCACTTCGCCCGGGAGCGGGTCGCGCCCCGCTTCGCCGGGACGCCGTTCCCCGACGGGACGCCCGGCCTGGTCCTCATCGCCTCCGACGGTGAGCTCTACGGCCACCATCAACCGTTCCGCGACCTGTTCCTCCAGCGGCTCGTGGCGCCCGGGGCGGGCACGCTCGACCGTGGGTTCGACGTCGTCGACCTCGCATCGGCGATCGCCGAGCCGCCCGGCCGGTCGTTCCCGGTCGTCCGGATCGTGGAACGCACGTCATGGAGCTGCCACCACGGCGTCCTTCGCTGGTCCGGCGAGTGCCCCGACACCCCG
This sequence comes from Chloroflexota bacterium, assembly GCA_047519685.1. Lineage (GTDB taxonomy): Bacteria > Chloroflexota > Limnocylindria > Limnocylindrales > CSP1-4 > JAPVSP01. Next base: position 5,699 of record JAPVSP010000516.1, on the reverse strand, counting down.
GACGGTCGCTGGAAGGCACCGCTGCGAGCCGCGCTCGACCGCCTCGCGGCCGGGATCGACGCCGTGGCCGAGCGGGCGGTCGCCGGCCTCGCGGGGCGACCGGACCTCTGGGACGCTCGCGACGCCTACGTCGAGGTGGTCCTGGGGGTCGAGCCCGCCGCGGCCTTCGCCGCGCGCTGGCTCGGCGACGCCGCTCCGAGCGCCGACCGTCGGGCGTTCCTCGAGCTCCTCGAGGCGCAGCGCTGGCGGCTGGCGATGTTCGCCAGCGACGGCTGGTACTGGGACGACCCGGTCCGCCCGGAGACCAGGCAGGTGCTCAGGGCCGCGGGGCGCGCCGTGCGCCTCGTCGACGGCGTCGCCGGGACGCGCCTCGAGGCGCGGCTGGTGGACGACCTGGCCCTCCTCCACTCGCCGTCGATGGCGCTGGATGGCTCGCGGATCTACCGGCAGGCGCTCGAGGAGGTCGGGCAGCCGCCGCTCCCTCGGCCCACGTCACGCTCCGGCCAGGCTCGCCGGCCGACGGGCCCCGAGGAGCCGTCAGCCCGCGGCCTGCGCGCCACGGGCTGACGTGATGCCGGCGGAGGGGCGGACCGGCGGGGTTCTTCGGATGTGAGGCGCCCGCGAGTGGCGCCCGGCCCTAGCGGATGTTGAGCCCGTGCAGCGGCTGCCGCGGGTCCGTCGATCCCGGGCGGGAGTCGACGCCCCAGCGGGCGGCCGCCGCGTCGAGCAGGCCGAGGACGGCGGCGAGGACGAGGGTGATGATGAGGATCTCGGCGATCACGGAACGCCTCCGACGGCTTCGGAGCTTGATATAGTCAACTAGGCCAAGTGCCACGATACTTGGACTACTACACTATGTCAAGCATGACGAACGGCTCGTCGAGCTCGCATCCGGGGACCCGCGGGTTGGACGTCGAGCGGGACTCGGACGTCCCGATCTCGACCCAGATCTTCTGGCAGCTCGCGTACCAGATCGATTCCGGCCGCCTGCTGCCCGGTGCTCGCCTGCCACCGGTCCGGGAGCTCGGGGCCGCGCTTCGAGTGAACCCGAACACCATCCGTGCCGTCTACCGACGCCTGGCCGACGCCGGGTACGTCACGAGTCGCCACGGCGCGGGCACCCGGGTCGCCGACCGACCGCCCGTCCGCCGGGGTGCCGAGGCGCTCGACGGGATCGTGGCCGAGATGCTCCGGCGGGCGGCGCGGGCGGGGTTCTCCCCCGACGAGGTCGCGGCGGCCGCCTACGCCGCTGCGTCCGAGCGCCGGCGCCCCGGCCCGCTCGTCCGCGTCCTGTTCGCCGAATGCACGACGGCGGACGCCAACTCCGACGCCGAGCAGGTCGTCGAGGCGTTCGCCGGCGTCGTGGAGGCCGAGGGCTCGCTGCTCGAGGACCTGCCGGATCGACTCGCCCGCTACCACTACGACCTCGTGGCGACGACCACGTTCCACGCCGACGAGGCGCAGGTGCTCGTCGCGGGCCGACTGCCGGTCGTCGCGATGCTCGTCGGACCCGGCTATATGGACCTCGTCCATGAGATCGCGGCCCTGCCGCGGGGCGCGCGGATCGGCGTGGTCTGCCCCTCGCCCCGCGGCGCCGAGAACATCGCCGAGACGCTCCAGCTCGCGGGCGCCCACGGGGTCGAGATCATGGCCGTCTCCTCGGGATCGCTCGAGGGGCTCGAGGAGGTGGACCGGAGCGCGGACCTCGTCCTGATGTCGAGGGAGGCGCTCGCCCTCGGCCTGGAGGACCGCCTCCAGCGGCCCGAGCGGGTCCGCGAGTGGCTGTACGAGTTCGATCCGTCCGGCCTGGAGCTCCTGCGGCGCGCGATCGAGCACGTCCAGTCGAGCCGCCGGGCGCCGGAGGCCGAGGGGACGTCGACGACGCGCTGAGCCCGCCCCGGCCTGCGCTCCCGCCTCCGTCGCCGGCTCCGGGCGCAGGCTCGTCGGCTCCGGGCACGGGTCCGCCGGCGGCTGTGCCGGGTATGCTCCCCGGGATGGCGCCCGAGCACCCCGACACCCCGGCGGCCGGCCACCCGGACCACGCCCCTGGCTCCGGGCGGGCCGCGGACGGGCCCGCCCTGCGGGAGTTCCACGTCTCTCGAACGGCTCGCGACCGCCACGGCATCGACGCCGCCCTCTTCCGGACCGACGGACAGGTCGTCCTCGCCGATCCCTCGGCCGCCCGGCGCCTCGCGGCATCCCTCGAACGGGCCCGCGCCGGCGCCGGCCGGCCGCCGGTCGAGGCGGGCGAGCTGTTCGCCATGGGCCTCATCCACGAGATCCTCCACTACGTCGTCGGGCTGTACCGGCGGGAGGTCGATCCCGGAGCGTTCGGCGGCGCCCTCGCGGCGGTCGACGCGGCCGTCGGTCCGGCGGAGGTCGACGCGGTCCTCGACGCCTTCCGCGAGCGGTTCCCGACCGCGGCGGCCTATCGCGGCGACCCCGGCGCGATCCCGCTCGACCGCGCGGCGGCCCTCGAGGAGGTCGCCCTGCTCTGGCTGGAGAACGTCAACCCGGCGTTCGAGCCGTTCCGCGAGCTGTTCGACGACCGCGACCTCGCCACATCGACGAGCTACGAGCGGGTGATCGGGGCGCTCGGCGCGTACTTCGCGGGCCGGCCGCCGTTCGGCCCCGACGGGCAGCCTCTCGTGGCGATGCTCCGCAGCCCGGCCCTCGCGGTGCCCGACTCGATCCCCGGCCAGCTCGGCTACATCCGCGAGCGCTGGGCGTCCCTCCTCGGCGAGCTGCTCGGTCGCCTCCTGCTTGGGATGGACGTCCTCGACGAGGAGGCGCGGGGGCGCTGGATGCGGTTCCACCCGTGGTCGGGTGGCGCGGGCGCGGCCACGTCGGCGGCGCTCGCCGGCTTCGGGGGCGCCGAGGAGGAGCCCGAGCGGTTCTCGACCGACAAGGTCTGGATGCCCAACGTCGTGCTCATGGCCAAGAGCACGTACGTCTGGCTCGACCAGCTGAGCCGGCGCCTCGGGCGCGACATCCGGACCCTCGACGCCATCCCGGACGAGGAGCTCGACACGCTCGCCCGCTGGGGGGTCAACGGCCTCTGGCTCATCGGGCTCTGGCAGCGCAGCCGGGCATCGGAGCGGATCAAGCGGATGCGCGGCAACCCGGAGGCGGTCGCCTCGGCCTACTCCCTCGACGACTACCGCATCGCCGACGACCTCGGCGGCGAGGCCGCCTGGGCCGGGCTGCGCGAGCGTGCCTGGCGGCGCGGCATCCGGCTCGCCTCGGACATGGTCCCCAACCACATGGGCATCGACTCGCGCTGGGTGATCGAGCACCCGGAGCGCTTCCTGTCGCTCGCGCATCCGCCGTATCCGGGCTACTCGTTCGGCGGTCCCGACCTCTCGGACGATGCGCGCGTCGCCATCCGCATCGAGGATCACTACTGGGACGGGATGGACGCCGCGGTCGTCTTCCAGCGGGTCGACCGGGCGACCGGCGACGTCCGCTACATCTACCACGGCAACGACGGGACGAGCTTCCCGTGGAACGACACCGCCCAGCTCGACTACCTCCAGGCATCCGTCCGGGAGGCCGTCATCCAGGCCATCCTCGACGTCGCCCGGCGGTTCCCGATCATCCGCTTCGACGCCGCGATGACGCTCGCCAAGAAGCACATCGAGCGCCTCTGGTACCCCGTCCCCGGCCAGGGCGGCGCGATCCCGTCGCGGGCCGAGCACGCGCTGAGCCGCGAGGCGTTCGACGCGGCGATGCCGGTGGAGTTCTGGCGCGAGGTCGTCGACCGGGTCGCGGTCGAGGCCCCGGACACCCTCCTGCTGGCCGAGGCCTTCTGGCTCATGGAGGGCTACTTCGTCCGGACGCTCGGCATGCACCGCGTCTACAACAGCGCCTTCATGCACATGCTTCGCGACGAGGACAACGCCGGCTATCGGTCGGTCATGAAGAACACCCTCGAGTTCGACCCCGAGGTGCTCAAGCGCTACGTGAACTTCATGAACAACCCGGACGAGAAGACGGCCGTCGAGCAGTTCGGCAAGGGCGACAAGTACTTCGGCGTCGCGACGCTCCTGGCGACGCTGCCCGGCCTGCCGATGCTCGGCCACGGCCAGATCGAGGGATTCGCCGAGAAGTACGGCATGGAGTACCGCCGGGCTTACCTGGACGAGCAGCCCGACGGCTGGCTCGTCGAGCGACATGAGCGCGAGCTGTTCCCTCTCCTCCACCGCCGCCGCCAGTTCGCCGAGGTCGAGGGCTTCCAGCTCTACGACCTCTTCCGGGACGGAGGGTCCGTCGACGAGGATGTCTACGCGTATTCCAACGGGCAGGGCCGCGAGCGGTCCCTCGTCGTCTACCACAACCGGTTCGCCTCGACGGCGGGCTGGCTGCGTCAGTCGGTCGCGTTCTCGGAGCCGGACGGCGCCGGGGGGCGGCGGCTCGTCCGCCGGACGCTGGGCGAGGGGTGGGGGCTGCCGCGCGACCCGGCCATCCTCGTCAGGTTCCGCGACCACGTGAGCGGCCTCGAGCACCTCCACCGCGCGAACGACGTCCACGAGCGAGGCCTCTACGTCGAGCTGCCGGCGTACGGCCGCCACGTCTTCGTCGACGTGGCCGAGGTCCGCGACGGGAGCGCCGGCCTCTGGGGCCGCCTCGCCGATCGGCTCGCCGGCCGCGGGGTCGCCTCGCTGGACGCGTCGCTCCGCGAGCTCGAGCTCGAGCCGGTCCACGCGGCGCTCCGGCGGGTCTTCGCGGACGGCGTCCTGTCCGGGCTGGTCGCCCCGGCGATCACGCCGGCCATCGCCTCGCCGCCAGCCGTTGCCGGGCGAGCCGCCTCCGACGATGGGGCCCGGGTCACCTCCCGGCGCCGGGCGGGGAAGCCCACGGCGTCGGTCACCGATGCGCCGGCGGCGGGCGCCGGTCCGGCCCGGCCCGACGGGGCGGCCCTCGATGAGCTCGAGCGCCGACTGTCCGGCTTCCTGGCCGCGCTCGCCGAGTCGACCGGGACCGCCGGCCCGGCCGCGGAGATCGCGCGAGCCGGGCGCGACCGCCTGGCGGCGATCCTCGACCTGCGGACCGCCCGTGCCGCCGGGCCCGTCCTGCAGGGAGCCATGGATCGGGCGTGGGGCGACCCCGCCGCTCGAGCGGCGCTCGTGGGCTGGGCCCTCCTGTCGCGGATCGGCGCCCTGGCCCCCGGCGCGCCCGTCGAGGCGATCAGCCGCGCCTGGCTCGACGAGCTCCGGCTGGGCCCGGTGCTCGCGGAGGGCTTCCGGTCGCTCGGCCTCGACGAGGGGGCGGCGTGGGCGGCCGCGGAGCGCGTCCCCCTCCTGGTGACGCTCCCGCGGGCGGCCGGCCAGGGAGGTCCCGCGCGGTCGCGGGCGGGTCGCCTCATCGACGCCTGGCTCGCGCATCCCGATGTCCGTCCGTTCATCCGGGTCAACCGGTGGGAAGGGGTCGAGTGGTTCGCGAAGGAGTCGTTCGAGTCGCTCCTCGATGACGCGGTCGTGCTGGACGCGGCCGACCCCGCGACCTCGGCCGACGCCGAGCGGTCCGCCGCGGTCGCGAGCGAGCTGCGCTCCGCTGCGGCGGTGGCCGGCTACCGCGTGGACGAGCTGCGGCGGATCGCGACCCCGCCAGCGCCGGCGGCGAGGCGCCGCGGGCGCTGATCCCCTGGGACCCCGCGCTCGCGGGGGCAACCGCCCGGCCGGCCACGCCGGCCGGCCTCG